>NZ_JAQFWV010000108.1:0-7268 GCF_056175805.1 Halohasta sp. A2
TCCAGATCGCTACAACCGGTTCTTCAATGAGATTCTGTGTGAATCACTCCACGAGAAGATTCACTGTACCGCCTCGGTTGAGGCTACTGGAGGTGAAGTCTAAACGGTTCTGAGACGCGACCAATATTTTCGGAGTCAATGAGGCTTCACCGTACCTGATATGCGCCATTTCATGTGCGATGACAGCCTTCACTTCTGCCTCGTCTAACTCGTCGACTACAGCACGTGAAAGGAATATAACCTGCTTAGGCCCTATCGAGAGACTCCCCGCCCAAAAGACAGTTTCCCCTGATGTATTCGGCGGAGTCCATGTGCGAATTTCTGCATCCGAGACCGTATACCGTCCTGTAGGCTTCGAGTATGTAAACAGACCAACTATCCCTGAAATATTCAGAATCGTTTGATAGATGATTCCTATAGGGAAATAAGAGAACGTAGCTAATGCAACGATCTCAGCGAGACTCACGATACTCCCCGACTGAAATATCGGTCCAGAAACTAGAGAGGCAACCAAATACACTAAGAGATATGAGAGAAAAATCGAAACTCCAAGAAAGCCGATTCTGGCGCTAACCGAGTTTTGAGGCTGCTTATTCTCGATAAAATCGTAATACTGTGTACCCCCCTGAGAGATCACATAGATAACCAGACTAGTAAAGCAAATCAGCGTGATCACTAACAAACCGATATCAATCACTTGTGAAGCCACACTGACCAACGGATTCGCGACAGAACTGGTATCGAGTTGGAGGCCTCTAATAAAGAGTAAACAAATCAGAGAAACACTGGCTAAGAGAACTGAGAGAATATACACCACGGTCACCTTGGGAAGTTCCACACCAACATTCAATTCAATCAAACGGTTCTCAAAGCGGCTGGGGACACAGACGATTAAAAGGTGTGCTGCTGCAGTAACCAACAGAACTGAATAAGTGAATAATGCGATTCCACTGGTAGTAAACCCCCAAATAGTCATATTACTTGTCAACACCGCCAAAATTCCGATGACACTGATGGAACCAATATAGACCGAATATCGAGTTGAATAATCGTAATTCTCCGATCGAACGCTTGCTAACACAGATGAATTCCGTAATGCTGTTGCAGTCCATAAAAGAATCAAAAATAGGCACAGGAAAATCAACACGATAATCCGGCTGGCCTCAACCGCTTGGTTTACCTGAGGAAAAGAGAGGCCGGTCAAAACCAATACCGGGAGAATAAACAGGAGATGCCACCGCAGAGGAACGTACTGGCGTTCCAACACAGAAAACGAGTCCTCGCCTTGATTGATCACAAACTCGTAATGGAAACCGGCGACACGGCCTAAAAACGACTGATCACCTCCTCGAAGCAACTCGGGATCGAGATCTATCTGATTAGCCTCAGCACCAGAAACCAATACATAGACGGTATGACTTCTCGAAACACCGAACTTGGCTTCATTTTGATGCAATTCGGTGTCAAACATACTCAGCTGAAACGAGGTACGCCAGACAGATCATCATCACCGAACCGTTCGCTGAACTGGCTCTCAGTGAAAACATAACACGACTTCTTGTCGCTCTCAGTTATTCCCCGATGGTACATGAAATGCAGCCAGCCCTCTTCAGGCAACTCGATTCTCTCGACGATCTCAGGCCTTGCTTTCGGACTCCCACGACCTTTGTAATCCTTAAAGAACTTCTTCGGAATAGTAATCCTGTGATTATCGCCCCCAGAGAAGGCTGTTGAAGCAACAAACTCGTATTCATCGCTCTCCAGATAATGTTTCGTCACGACCACTACGTCTGTAACAGTATTAACATACCACCGAACGTCAACCCCTTTCACCAAGATATCCTCTTCCTTGAACAGTCGTGGAGGCACAGTAATCTTCTTAACATCATCGTACTCCAAGATCTCAGAAATCCCTGCAGGAATCCAAAACTGGTCACTAACCATGACTAGTCAATGCTACGGAACAACCCCACTTATCACTATAGGCCCAACCGACTACCGATACTCATCAACGATCTCGTTGATCGGATCTATAAGCTCCTGTTGAATCGTGGTACTGGCTTCTGAGGCCTCGTCAAGCGACTCGTTCAAGACTTCCAAATCATACTCAACAGGAATATTCACACTCAAAACATACACTGGATTCCCAACCGGGTTAAGATACTCAGACTCTGTCTCAGAGGCGATTTGTTGATAGGCCTCACCAAGTCGACCTCCGAAAGAGTCCTCAAATGGATCTTCATCAATCACAGGGTCCAAAGGTTGAGCCAGTAACCCGGATAACACGTACTCCGAAGAATCATCTTGAAGAACAAATGAAATACTCCCTTCGGATGACTCATGATCTACGATAAAATCAATCGACTGCTCCCCCGCCAGTAATTCAGCCTGCTCTTCTATTGAACGAGAACCTTGTTTTGAATACGCCCAATCAGAGTGTTCATCGATTCGACTTATCAGACTGTTAAAATAATTTACGTTGTACACATCATTGCCGTCCATAATTCATTGATAAGTGACAAATTTTAAATACGAACAGGGTAAGCGACAGATTCTGTCAGACACCCAGTTCATGGTTCTTTGCGACCCGTGTCAACACCCTATCCCCACAATACCCAGTTGTGCAGCCCATAACCAGCCTCGAAACGGCAAGCATCGTCCTACAAACAACGGTGGAGGGCGCAGAAGACTGCGAACTACCGGAGAGCTTCGAACCCCTCATCGAACTGCTGAACAGCCTAACAGAACTGGCTTTCATCGCAGGGATCGGCCTCGCCACCCTCGGATTCCTAGTCGCAGCCCTGTTCTTCATGCTGCCCGGCGAAGACAACAACCGACGCGGAAAACTCGTAGCGAAAAACGTGTTCATCGGCAGCGTCCTGCTCATGTCCGCCCAGATGATCGTCGACTTCCTCGTCAGCGAACTGGGAGGCGCACTATGCTGAACCACGCACGCATAGCCACGACAGCTTCCAGCAGCAACGAGACTCTGATCCAAGCCACAGAAAACGGGGAAACAGGCCTCGAAGAGATCCTGATCAACGTTCTGTTCGACCCATTCGTATCACTCGGTGAAGGCCTACTGAAAATC
Organism: Halohasta sp. A2; assembly: GCF_056175805.1. NCBI lineage: Archaea > Methanobacteriati > Methanobacteriota > Halobacteria > Halobacteriales > Haloferacaceae > Halohasta > Halohasta sp. A2. The sequence goes on from NZ_JAQFWV010000108.1 coordinate 3,092, forward strand.
GTCACCCGCGTTCTCACGATAACGCCAGACGTGTACCCGAATCCAGTAGTCGAAGAAGTCCACCGAGAACTCCTGATCCTCGTCATCATCCTGTCGGTCCTGGGCTTCATGACTGCTGGCCTCCTCTACATGGTCGGGCCAATCCTCGGCTTCAGTTACGGCCAAGTCCGACTCATCCTCCCCCGAATACTCATTGCACTGATCTTCGCCACGATCTCCCTTCCAGTCCTACAGCTAACCGTCGACTTCACAAACGCACTGGTACACGCACTTGAACCAGGACTAGACCAGTCATACGATGAAGTTATAGGCCTTAGCTCAGGCCTACTGGCAGCCTACCTAATCAAATCCATCCTACTGATCGCGGTCGTGGCAATCATGATAATCCGGATAATCTACATCATGTTTGTCGCCGCGATCTCTCCCTTACTCGCATTAATGTGGAGCCTTCCACGCATCCGCCGATACGCCGACACCTTCATCGCAGGATACTTCGCCGCGCTCATGATCGCCCCACTCAACCTGCTGGTCCTCAAATTCTCACTCGCACTCTTCGACGGCCACGGAACCCCCTACCTGCAATCCAGAGCATACTGGATGCTCGGAATAGTCTCTCTCATCCTCCTCATACTTGTCCCCTACCAAGTCTGGGGAGCCTCACAAACCATCGTCGGCCAAACCCATCGAGTAACCCGAGACATCAACAAACAAAGACAAAACAACGGCCAAGACGGCAGTCTCCAGCTCACTGAAGATGAGAAGCGCCGACTCAAATCCTACCGACTCAGAAAAATGCGAGGTGAAAAATGAGGCCTCGCTACCGCTTCCCCAGTAACATCAACGATGTCTCCTTCCAGTTCTTCGGCCGCTTCACCTGGAAAGACATCATCCGACTCACCCTCCCAATAGCCACAGCACACCTCATCCTGTCAAACCCGTACACCCTGATCGTAGGGCTGCTCATCGGCCTCACGTGGTACGGATTCAGGCCCTACAACCACCCCTTGGACTTCCACGCCTACCACTTGATCCGCTTCACCCTCTGGAGGCAACTACAATGACAAAATTCAAAAAAGACGAATACGCGCTCTGCGGGGTCGAAATAACCCCGACAAACCTCGACCTCATGACCGAATGGGAAGCACAGGCTATCCACCAAACCTACAGGAACCTGCTCGACCAAATCGAGTTCCCCATCCAGGTCTACTCAGTCCAAGATCAACTCGATCTCGAAGCATACTCCGAGTATGTGAAAGATCAGGCGACACACAGAGAACTCGGAGAAGACTACCTAGGCTACTGCCACCACTTCAACAGAGACAGTCTCGCAACCACCCGCCACTACATACTCACAAGAGTCGAACCATCCACGAAATCAGCCATCTCCAAACACATAGATCCCGACACCACACCAAGGATCATCTCCGAATACATCGATCTGGACTACGAGCCAGAAGACCTCAAAGCAGAGGCCGAGAGACGCAGCCGCCAAGTCCTCGAAGCACTGAACACATCCGATCTTACCGCAGATTGGCTCACCAGCAACGAGCTTGAAACACTGGGCGATCGCTTCACCGGAGAGCCCGGCTACCGATACCTCGAAAACAACAACGGCTACCAACGGTTCCTCATCGTAACCGAGTATCCCTCGAACTTAGAGCTCGGCTGGCCGCTCGAACTCCTCCGAGTCAACGGCAAAATCGATGTCGTCCAACGCATCCACCCCCGTGACAGTGGGAAAACCCGGAACAAGCTTAATCGAGTCAAAGAGAAACTGAACGCCGAAATCAACTCACGAATCACCGGCGGGTTCGTCGACACCAACAAACTCGAAACCCAGCTTGACGCCACAGAATGGATACTCGACACCCTCGTCGACCGAGAACAACAACCATTCGACTACTCGCTTATCCTCGCCGTCCACGGAGAAACACAGGAAGATTGCGACTCAACGTTCCAACGAGTACAGTCACGCCTGAAAATGATGGGCATCAAAACCGACGAACCAATCTTCCGAGTCGACCAAGCCCAGAAAACCCTCTCAACAAGGCACGTTGACTCACTCAACGAACCCAACCTACTGCTCAGCAACTCTGTAGCCGCCGGATTCCCATTCGGAACCCGGACCGTCGACCAAGATTCCGGAGTCATCTACGGAGAAGACCAGTTCGACGGCACACCGATACTCCAAGACCGGTTCAACTGGAACGCACCACACCTGGCACGATTCGGAGCCACCGGCTCAGGAAAAAGCTACCACACCCAGCTCGAACTACTGCGAACAGGCCTAACCCAACCCGACACCCGGATCATCGTTATCGACCCGAAAAACGAGTACCACGACACTATCAAAACATTCGGCGGAACAGTACTGGACATCTCTGACAGGCCTGAACAGCTCGGGCACGCCACTTGCTTCCAAGTACCCGAGAGAGGCCAATCTGAGAGCATCTCAGATATCATCGAACTAATCGAGTACCTCTACAAGCTCACCAGTCAAAACCAGGGGAAAACACTGGTCGTGATCGACGAGGCCCACAACATCACCAACGTCGAAAAAGGCCGTAGAATCCTCACACGCTGGATAAGAGAAGCCCGAGACACATCCACCGCAATCACGGTCATCAGCCAGTCAGCCAGCGACTTCACCCAATACACAGAAGGACAGACCCTGCTCGACCAATGCCCTGCAAAGGTATTCTTCCGCCACCAACGGGTCTCCGACTCGATGATCGACTACTTCCAACTCTCAGACCAGGAAGTGATCGACCTCTACAACCTGAAAACCGGGACCGACTCACAGTACTCAGAAGCAGTCCTGAAGATCTCCGGGCGAATCGACACCAAACTCCAGATCAACGCCACACCCGCCGAAAACACCCTCATCGAACAATGAACCGGCCAAAGAAACACACGCACATCGAACTCAACGAATACGAAGCCGAGGCCTTAGCCCAAGCAGTCTCACCGTTGAAAAACACGGTGCAAATCAAAACAGTCGAGAACACGCCCAATACGCTACAACAGTTCACGCAGAACATCCTCGAATACCAGACTCAGTGGCTAGGCCTCAAAAACGCGTCACCTACCGCAGCATACGAAATAATCCGGAGTAACCCAGAACAAGTTCGAATCCAGTTTGCTGTACCGACAGACCGGCTCGAACGCAAAATCCGAACCCAACTACCACAACAAATCCCCGGAATCAAATTCACTACCGGAACCACCGGATTACCCGTAACAACCGGTGACACAGTCGGAGGAGGCCTCCTCACCACAGCCCGACTCGACCACCTACCGCTACGGAAAGAGTTCGATAAGCCGCCGATCAACGCCGTCATCGCCGGTCTGCATCGCCACGCACTACGCGACACACAGGTAGTGATTCAAATCCTGTTCCAGCCGGTGATTGGGAAACCCCTTCGGCGGTACTACTGGCGTCGACGAGCCTACCAACGCATCAACTACCTTCGGAAAGAGAAAGAGAAGCTCTGGGGCTCACGATCCGCGACACCACGCGAAAAACACCAAGCAGACCAGATCGAACAAAAAGTCGGATCACCCCGATTCCACGTCTCAATCAGAGTCCTCCTCATCAACTCGGGAGAGTACACGCCCAGCCACCTCAAAGAACTCTCAGGCCCGTTCAACATCTTCGAAAACCCGGACACCGGCCAATACCTCAACACTACCACCGTAACGCCGTTCCGGCAGTCACAGCTCCTTGATTTCGCGGAAGCAGTCGCCACCCGCCAATACAAGGGTTGGAGCCAATCATTCCAGGCCTCTACCAAGGAACTCGCCGCACTCATCACCACACCCAGCAGCAGCCAGAAAAACATCGAGAAAGCCCAGCCATGACACCCAACGAAGCACAGAAACTGATTCAGAGCACCGGCCAACTAAACACGACCTACCTAGGCTCCCGAGAAAGCAGACTCGGCGTCGAAGAAAACATCGGCCTACAAGACGACAAACGGCTCACCCACATACTCAACCTCGGACCCACCGGCTACGGGAAAACCAAGCTCCTGCTACACGTTGCACTCCAGAGCCTGTCTAAGAATTCTCACACTCTCAGTCATCGATATCGGTCGAAGACACCGCAGTATAATTTGCTCAACCGATCCAGTAGCGTTGACAAAAAGAGAGCCAAACTCAGCTATCTGGCGATCGT
>NZ_JAQFWV010000109.1:0-7144 GCF_056175805.1 Halohasta sp. A2
GAAACACGCTTGATACCTTCTGAGAAACCCTGCGGCATCTCCGTGGTCGTGTGCAAGTTCTTTCATTGCTCTCTTTCTTCAGCCGTGGCAATCAGCTTGCCGGATTAACCCCAGAAGTAGTGCTAGTATATAATAGTTAATACGGTAAAAACGGCATATATTGTTGTTATTAAAACCACCTTTTATGCGTATTGCCCTGGTTACAGTTGCATGGGATCTCAGCCGTTTGATGCGCTGGGCCGTGTGCCACACGGAGGCACGTCGGATCCACAACTACTCGATTTTAGTGCGAACACGAACCCTGTTTCTCCTAATGGAACTGTGTCAGTTTACGAGGCGTCGTTTTCGGCCGCCCAACGGTATCCGGTCGACGACTACTGTGAGTTTCGAGCCGCCGCCGCCGAGTACATCGGCGTTACCGGTAGACAGGTTATTCCAGCAGCGGGTGGTCTTGCTGGAATCCGACTGCTGCTGTCGGTAATCGTCGACTCCGGTGACAGCGTTGCAATCCCAGCGCCGAGTTTCGGCGAGTATGCCAGAGAAGTCCGGCTCAAAGGTGGTGAGCCGGTGTTCGTCGACCACGGCGGGATCACGTCGGTCGACCCCGAGCCACACGCGGTCGTGATCGTCTGCAATCCGAACAACCCCACCGGCGAGCGGTATCCGACGTCCGCTCTGCAAAAGCTGGCCGAGCGGTGTCAGAACGCAGGAACGACGCTGTTGATCGACGAGGCGTTTTTGGATTTCACTGGCGGGCCGTCGATGGCGGGTGTCGACGGCGTGGTTGTCGCCCGCTCGTTGACGAAGATCTTCGGGCTGCCGGGGCTCCGCGCGGGATTTCTGGTTGCCACCGGCGAGCTCCGCGACCGGCTCGACGTGGCTCGGCTGTCGTGGACACTGAGCACGCCTGCGGCCGCAGTCGGAGCCCACTGTCTGGCCGACGACGAGTTCGTCGTCGACACTCGCCAGCGCGTCGACGTCGAACGCGAACGGATGGCCGAACGGCTGGGGGATCGCTTCGAGGTGTATCCCTCGGATGCGCCGTTTCTCCTGCTCCGAACCAGTCGGCCTGCCGAAGCGGTCGTCGACGAGGCCCGCCGTGCAGAGATCGTGATCAGGGATGCAACGACCTTCCGCGGTCTGGATTCGCACGTTCGCGTTGCGGTCAAACGCAAACACGAGAACGACAAACTGTTAGCTGCACTCGGTGTCTGAACGGCGAAGTGCTTCGCGTAGGTACACGTCTGCTACTTGTAGTACAACATATTAGTCGACGACTAACTCGATCGGATACGTGGTGAGGTTCTCGTAGCCGTCGTCGGTGACGATCACGATGTCCTCGATGCGGACGCCGCCGACCGCCGGATCGTACAGTCCTGGCTCGACCGTGATGACCTGGCCCGCAACCAGATCGCCACCGTTGGTTCCGAGCCGTGGTCGCTCGTGGACATCGAGACCGACGCCGTGGCCGGTGCTGTGAATAAATCCGACCTCGGTCGACGGGTCGGCGCGTAGCGTCGGTAGCCCAGCGTCCTCATAGACCTCGCAGGCCGCCGTGTGAACGTCCTCGCCGGTCGCTCCGGGCTCGATCGCCGCGAGGGCCGCAGCAAGCGCCCGCTCGGTGAGGTCGTACCACTCTCCGAGCGCATCGCTCGGTTCGCCCTTACAGAACGTTCGCGTCATATCGGCGTGGTACTTCGTGGCTTTACTCCGGGGGAAGATGTCGACGATGATCGGCTGGTTGGCGAACAGTGGGCCGCTACCGCGATTGTGCGGGTCGGCGGCCTGGCTGCCACAGGCGACGATGGTATCGTCGAGCGCACAGTCGTGGTCCAGCAGCGTACGCTCGATCCGGCGTCTGAGCCGCTCGCTGGTCAACGGCTGGCCTTCGAGTGTGAGTCGACCATCCTCACCGACCGCGCTGTCGGCAATCGACCGCTCGGCGGCGGCCATCGCCGCTTCGTTGGCGCGCTGGGCCTCGCGGACGTGCTCGAGTTCGGTCGGCGTTTTGACCGCCCGGATGTCGACCAACACGTCGTCGGTGTCGACGACCACCTCGACGCCCTGCTCGCGGAGGCCGTCGGCCGTCCCGACGGGAAACCGCTCGGGGACCGCGACGCTGTCGACGCCCGCCTCGTCGAGAAAGGCGGCTGCCACGCGGTGGCTTGCCTCGATCGGTCCGTAAGCCTCGACTAACGCCCGTTTGTCGTAGGCTACCGGTCGTCGGACACGGTCGGCACGGCTCTCGGTTTTCGCGCGGCCGAACTCCAGTCCCGAGACGAGCAGCGAGAGTTCGTCGGGCCTGTAGCAGGTGACAAACGGGTCGGGGGCGTCGAACCCCGAGAGGTATCGCTGGTTCGAGTTGGTGCTGGCGGCGTCAATCAGGTAGGCGTCGACGCCGAGTGCCGAGAGGTGGGCGTCGAGCGGCGACAGGTCCGGCTCCATACGGTACGTTGTCGACCAGTCCACAAGTAGTTCGTCCTCCATCTGTCGACAAACGAATGGATCGCTGTTGGGGGGAGTCACTGTCTGACATATATTAATATGTCTGGCTGAAAAACAATGTTGGCAGAAGAATGTACCCGACTCCTTGTGGTCCCGCGGTCACGTTTCAGCGAGACATATATCAGTCGCCGTGTCTGACTTTCGGCAATCGGAGGCAATTGGTATGAAACTCGCAACAATCGGCGTCGGCAACGCCGGCAGTAAGCTCATCGATCGGATGCTCGAATTCGAACAACAGACCGGTCGTGATCTCTGTCGACACGTCCTCGTCATCAACACCGCCCGCACTGACCTCGCAAAACCGAAATACGTCCCCGAAGACCGCCGGATTCTGATCGGTGACACCCACCAGAAGGCCAAGGGCCACGGCGTTGGTGGCGACGGTGAGGTCGGCGCTGAGGTGGCGAAAAACGACATCGACGAGATCCGGCGCATCTTCGACGATGTTGAGATCCACGAGGTCGACGCGATTCTCGTGGCGGCCGGACTGGGTGGCGGCACCGGCAGCGGTGCTGGCCCCGTGGTAATCGACGAACTCCAGAAGATGTACGACGAACCCGTCTACGGTCTGGGTGTGCTTCCGGGCGAGTACGAGGGTGGCCGCCCTGCGCTCAACGCCGCCCGTTCGCTCCAGTCGTTCGTCACGAAGGTCGACAACTTCATCGCATTCGACAACGATGCCTGGCGCTCGCGGGGCCAGACAGTCGAAGAGGGGTACGCAGAGATGAACCGCGAACTCGCCACCCGGATCGTGACGCTGCTTGCTGCGGGAGAGGTCGACGAGTCGGAGGTCGGCGAGAACGCGATGGATTCGAGCGACATCATGCGGACGCTCGACACCGGTGGGGTGTCGTCGATCGGCTATGCGTCTACTGATCTCGACAAACCCGACGGGCTGCTCTCGCGGTACAAAAACACTGAGGAGCCCGAACTGAACTCGACGGATGCGGCCAAAATCAAGGGGCTGGTTCGCCGGGCGGTCAACTCCCGGCTCACGATCCCGTGTGAGGTTTCGAGCGCCGACCGCGCACTGATTGTCTTCGCTGGACCCTCGTCGATGATCTCACGAAAGGGGATCGAATCGGCCCGCGAGTGGCTCGAACACGAGGCTGACACGGTCGAAGTGTTGGCGGGCGACGATCCGCGCGAGGACTCCGATACGCTTGCGGCGGTCGTCTTGCTCTCGAACGTTACTGAGACGCCGCGGATCAAGGAGATCCAGAACCAGGCGGTCGACGCCCAAAACAAGATACGAGAGCTCGATGCGGTTCGTGAAGCAGAGATCAACTCGCTGATCACCGACGACAACAATGAACTCGACCCGATCGTCTGAGAGTTCGACGCAACCACTGCGGGGATGGGAGCGATGAAGCTCTCGCTTCTCGGCGTCGGCAACGCCGGCACCCGGCTCGTCGACGAGCTGATCGCGACTGCCGAGCGACACAACCGGCCGTTCACCGAGGGCAACGTGCTGGCGATCAACACCACCGAGGCGGCCTTCGAGTCGGTCGACCATATCGACGAGAGCCGACAGGTGGTCGTCGGTGATACCCATCCCGAGGTGTATACCGAAATCGACCCCGTCGGCGAGGACGAACAGGAGGGCGAGGCCGAATCGGTCCGGACCGGGGTGGCTGGCGACCCCGAACTCGCGGTGACGGTCGCTCACGAGGATCTGCCGGAGATCCGACGAGCGCTCGATTCGATCGACGATACCGAGGTCGACGCGACGATGATCGTCGCTGGCCTTGGCGGCGGCACGGGCTGTGGCGTCGGCGCTGTCCTCCTCGAAGAGCTCCAGGCGATCTACGAGAGTCCGGTGTACGTTCTCGGCGTGTTGCCGACGAGCGGGGAGTCCGACCAGCGGGCGTGGACCGCCGCGCGGGCGATCCGAACGTTCGTCCCGCTGGCCGACGCCGTCGTCCCGGTCGACAACGAGTCGTGGATCGAGAGCCACCACGATACGGGGTACGACGACCTCAATAGGGCGATCGCCACCCGTGTCGTCTCGCTGTTCGCGGCCGGTGAACGCGAGACCGAGACGCTATCTGAAGTGCGGATGGATCCCACAGACATCATGCGCACGCTCGCAGTCGGTGGGCTTGCATCGGTTGGCTACGCGGAGACCGAACTCGAACCCGACTCCGAGAGCTGGGTGGTACGACTCCGTCGACTGCTCGGCTTGGGGACGCCCGACAGTGAGCCACAGACCGACGCCCGAACGGTCAAGCGACTCGTCAAGCGGGCGCTCGAATCGAAGCTTACCCTTCCGTGTGACGTCTCGACCGCCGATCGGGTGCTGCTCGTGCTGTCCGGGCCGCCGGCAGAGCTCTCGCGAAAGGGGTTCGAAACCGGCCGCAAATTGCTCGAAGACGAGACGGGAACTGTCGAGATCCTGGCTGGTGACGAACCGCTGGCCGAGTCGACCGAGATTACGGCAACCGTCCTGCTATCGAACGTGACTGGTGTGCCGCGAATCGAGGAGATTCAAAAGCGGGCGGTCGCATTCCAACACGAATCGAAACCGCTGCATTGGGCCGACGAGCATGCCCAACGACACGACGAACCCGATCAACCCGACGAAGTCGATTCAGACGACGGCCCTACAGCGGAGACAGAAGACGACCCTGGGTTTCAGTTCGAGGGCGAATCCGAGGGCCACGCAGTCGATAGCCACCCGGAGATCGAGCCACAGCAGCAAGAACAGAAGAATTGAGTATCGTCGACTGGCCGAATGTAGCGATAGTCCGGCTTCGGTATTCTGATAGCCTTCGGCCAGTATCACCGAGTATGGACGTCCACGTTTCGACCTCGACAGTCGCGGGCCGTGCCCGCGCACCGCCGTCGAAAAGTTACACCCACCGAGCGATTTTGGCTGCTGGCTACAGCGCCAGCGCGACCGTCTACAACCCACTCGACAGCGCCGATCCCCGGGCGACGATGCGTGCGGTTGACCTGTTCGGCGGCCAGGTAGCGGGCCATGACGACAGCGACGATAGCGTTGAGGCGCTCGACATAACGGGGTTCGACGGTCGACCCGATGTTCCCGATAACGTGATCGACTGTGCCAACAGCGGAACGACGATGCGACTGGTGACCGCGACCGCCGCGCTCGCCGACGGTATTACGGTTCTCACGGGCGACGACTCGCTCCGCTCGCGGCCACAGGGTCCGCTGCTTGAGGCGCTCGCTGGACTCGGTGTCCGCGCCGAAAGCAGCCGACGAAACGGACAGGCACCACTGGTCATCGAGGGGCCGCTGGCCGGCGGCGAGATCGACATCCCGGGCGACGTCTCCTCGCAATACATCTCCGCACTCCTCATGGCCGGAGCGGTCACCGAAACCGGAATCGAACTCAACCTGACGACCGAACTCAAAAGCGCTCCCTACGTCGACATCACGCTCGAACTGCTCGACGATTTCGGAGTCACCGCCGAACCGGTCGGCGCGACCGGCGCGGGCGGTGTTCGCTCGGCGGGCGCGGAGGGCTTTGTCGTCGACGGCGGTCAGACGTACGCGCCCGAGGGTGGCGAGTATCACGTCCCTGGCGATTTCTCGTCGATGTCATACCTTCTTGCAGCGGGCGCACTCGCCGCCGAAGACGGCGAGTCGGTCGTCGTCGAGGGTGCCCAGCCGAGCGCCCAGGGCGACAGCGCGATCGTGGACGTGCTCGAAGCGATGGGCGCAGCCATCGAGTGGGACCGCGAGGCCGGAGAGATCACCGTCGAGCGATCCGACCTCACCGGGACGACGGTCGACGTCGGCGATACACCGGATCTACTGCCGACGATCGCTGTACTCGGGGCGGTCGCCGAGGGCGACACCGTCATCGAGAATTGCGAACACGTCCGGTACAAAGAGACCGACCGCGTGAGTGCGATGGCCACCGAGTTGGCAAAACTCGGCGTTGAGGTCACTGAGGAACACGACGTGCTGACGATCCACGGCAGCGACTCGACGTTGTCGGGCGCACGCGTCGACGGCTACCACGACCACCGGATCATCATGTCGCTGGCGGTCGCCGGACTGGTCGCCGACGGGACGGTCACCGTCACCGGGGCCGAGCACGTCGACGTCTCGTTTCCCGACTTTTTCGATGTGGTCGGCGACCTCGGCGGCGAGATCAAGCGAACGAAGTAGTCCCGAACAGATCGTCAGGCTCGATCCAGGTTTATAAATGAAGTCGGCCAGACTCAGTCGAGTCGACTGGTGAGGTCGATGCCATCGTCCGAATCGTCGTCCGAGTCGTTGGTCGACTCCGACTCGGTTTCGTTGTTGGATTCGTCGTCCGAATCGATTTGCTCAATGTCGTCGGAGACGTCAGCGGTGACCGCTTCGGCGAGCGCCCGGACGTTGTCTTGTTCTTGGCCCCGCAGGAGCCGTGGGTAGCCACCGATAGTCACAATCAGGTCCTCGTCGCGCTCGACGGCTTCGGTGACCTGGAGATCCAACTCGATGGGAACCCCACTGAACGAAGCCTCGGCGACGAAGCGTGCCTGTGTCACCGACTGGTCTAACTGGTTTCAAGGGCGAGTTCCCCGCGTCACCGGACGCGGGGGTGAAGCCCGACACACCGCTTAGTGTTCAGTCTGTTCGATGTACCGCTGAACCACTTCTTCGGATACCGCACCCGTTGTCC
>NZ_JAQFWV010000110.1:0-7097 GCF_056175805.1 Halohasta sp. A2
TTTAGCTAGCCGACGACACTGCTCAACGAAGTCGAGGAGATCGATCTCCATGGGCAGAGTCGAATTCCTCGGCTTCACGTTTCTAACCCGTGATATCAGCCGAATAGATCGCTATTCAACAGAGCAGAAAGAACAACCATTCGGCTGTACTGATAAGCCGCCGTACCAAACGCGCCCGAAACGTCTGCTTACCACGGTACTGAGCGCATACAGTCACGTTTTCGCCAGCAGACTGGCGAGTCGACTATCACACAAGTAGCTGTTGGTAGTGAATTATTACGGGATAGTTGTCTACGGATAGGTGTTTTTGGTACGTATTACGATATTGTGTGTTTGTGAAGTGGTAACTGCACGATGACACAAACGATTCAGACGACGGAATCGAACGTCGGACGTATATGAAAAGACTCGCCGCCACTGGCACGCTCGCCGGTGTCGGTGGCGTCTCGACACTGTCGACCGACGTCGATGCACAGTCCGAGCCAAGCACTGGAGAGACAACTGTTGCCGAGTTTTGTGGAGCCTTCTCACCGGGCCCGCAGGCTCAACAGTGTCTCGCGTGTGTGGAAAACGAATGCGACGATGACGAGGAGGTAACCGCACTCACTCCGCTTTTCACTGGCCTCTCCGGGATGTGTTTCACCCCGGATGAGATTCCGGATGGCGCTGATTACGTCGGAATCAAAGCCGGACAGAACTGCTACGTCGCCCCTGTCGACGACAACACGGAGTTCTGTCTGCCACCGGGTGAGCCCGAAATCAGCAACGCGACGTTTTTCAGTTGCGGTGGCGAGCCGGATCCAGCACCAGTTCTCGTCGACTTCGAGGTGACATGTGAGGAACTCACTGTCGAGACCGAGAACATCGACGATGGAGAGACGCTGACGGCGACGGTGACGTTCATCGATCAAGAAAGCGAGGAGTCCGAAGAGACCTTCGAGGCAACGGTCGACGACAACGTCGCCACGTTCGACCTGCCCGGCGATCTCAATCCGACCAGTTTCGAACTCTCGTTCGACGGGACCGTGCTCGACGAGCAGGATGTCGTTGCCGAAGACGCCCCGTGTTTCGACGAACCGCCCGAACCGCCCGAGCCCGACGACCCCATGATCGACTCGCTGGATATTACGTGCGAGGAGATCACTATCGAGACAGATGATATCGAGGAGGGTGAGATGCTCATGGTCACCGTGAGTTTCGTTGGCGATGTGACCACGACGTACGACGTGACTGTCGACGACGACGGCGTGGGAACGATCGCCCTTCCTGGCGATCTCGACCCCTCGAGTATCGAGATCAGCTACGAGGACGACACCATATTCGAGGGCAGTATCCAGGCCAGTGATAGTCCATGTGCGGAGGTCCCGCCAGAACCACAGGAACCGCCGGAAGAACCCGAACCGACGGAGCCATCCGAGCCGGACGACAAAAAGGAACTCAAAAAACGTATGAAAGAACACGAGGCGAAATACAAAGAATATAAAAAGAAAGGCTCTGTAGTTTCGCTAGAGGTAACGGCGAAAGCTCCTTTATTGCTGTAGAAAGCGAAGAGACAGATTACTTTGAATTCGGAAATCCGTCTCTTCACCCGTAATGCAGTCGCGAAAGCTAAATTAGTTGTCGCTAATCCCGACGAACCCGCCGACCCCCGTGGGGGTCGCGGGTTCGCTGAATGGGCCATGCTCGTACTTCATGCAATCCGCATTGAGCTGGGCAAATCATATCGTGGAACGATTGATTTGCTTAGCGAAATGCCTGGTATCGTCGAAGAAATCGGGCTTACGAGACTTCCTCACTACACCGTTCTTCGAACCTGGTTTGGTCGGATTTCCATGAAGACGTGGCGTGCGTTTCTCGGCCGGTCAGCCGAGAAACGCACAGGTCACGCCTCTATCGATGCAACAGGCTTCGACCGTGATCAGCCCAGCCGACACTACGCTAACCGCACCTCTTACCGCATTCGTGCGTTGAAAGTCACCGCTCTAGTGGATGTCGAAACGCTGTACATCACCGACATCCACTGCACGACGACAAAGAAGCACGACGCGAAGATCGGTCCGCAGGTCGCCCGCAGGAATGCGGCCGACCTGCGTTCATTAGCTGCAGACCGTGGCTATGACTCGAAAGCCTTCAGGGACGAACTCCGTGGAAACGGTGTTCGTCCCCTGATCAAGCACCGTATCTATTCCTCGCTCGATCACGCCCACAACGCCCGCATGGACCGTGATCGGTATCACCAGCGATCCATGTCTGAAACCGTCTTCTCGTCGATCAAGCGCACGCTCGGCTCCGCCGTGCGTGCGCGGAGTTGGAATTTAGAGTTCCGAGAAATGGTTCTCAAAGCAGCCGTCTACAACCTTCGACGGAGCGTCCGATTTCCATGAATTTGACCGCCGTGTACCGAAACTACAGAGCCAAAAGAAATACGAGAAGGCCGAGTAGCTTCGGAGACGGTACTGGCCGCTAGCGAATCGCTTTTCTTTTTTTATTGTCGACGTAGCCGCCCACCCACGGTGCTCGCCCGGAGTACGGTCTACGAGCGGCCTAAACAGTCGGTTCCGTGCCGGTTAGGCGACGGTTTTCGAGCCTCTGAACAGCGTGATTTCGGAGGCTGGTTCGGGGTGAGTGATCCGAAAGCCGGTTCGGGTTTCGACGACGCCGCGCGTGCTCGTTTCGGTGTTCTCGGCCGGTTCGTATGGGCTGTCGGAGGTCGCTGGCTGATACGGGCTGTCGGACTGATAGGGGCTGTCATGACTCTGATACGGACTATCGCGACTCTGATACGGGCTGTCGGGATCGCTCGGACCGCTGGTGTCCATATCCTCTGGCGGGAAGTAGATCCGTTCGCCGCTGGCCGACTGAATCACGAACGCGACCTCGTGTTTGCCGGTCACGTCGATGGTCGTCGTGCCGCCTTCGATTCGGGTCGTGTATGCAAACTCCTCGTCGACCGTCTCGGACTCGCTCATACGCCTCTATGTGGGGGCGACCCACTTAGCAGTTCCCCGATTTTTCGATCGACCTTGCTGACCATCGCACAGTCGCGCGCATAGTTTTTACCGCCTGCGACCGAATATCAGTCCGATGGACGTAGACAACACAGCCGAGGAGCTTGCCTCCGCTCTCGGTGTCCCCAAACAGGAGGTCAAAGCGGATCTGGAATCGTTGTTGGAGTTCGATGTCCCGCTCGATGAGGCCGCACAGAGCGTTCGCCGGAAACACGGCGGCGGTGGCGGCTCGTCGACACCCGAAACGCTCGCGGTCGACGAGATCACGACCGAACACGGCACGGTCAACGTCACCGTTCGGGTGCTCACGCTGGGCACGCGAACGATCCGATACCAGGGCGAGGATGTGACGATTCGAGAAGGAGAACTCGCTGACGCCTCGGGGGTCATCTCCTACACTGCGTGGCAGGATTTCGGCTTCGAAGCCGGCGACTCGCTGGTCATCGGCAACGCCGGGGTCCGCGAGTGGGAGGGCCATCCCGAACTCAACCTCGGCCAGTCGTCGACCGTTTCGATGGCTGACGAACCGGTCGACGTCGACCAGTCGATTGGCGGCGATAGCAAGCTGATCGACCTCGCGGCTGGCGACCGGGGCCGAACCGTCGAAGTCCGAATTCAGGAGGTCGACTCACGAACTATCGACGGCCGTGACGGCGAGACGACGATCCTCTCGGGCGTCGTCGCCGACGAGACCGCCCGGCTCCCGTTTACCGACTGGAGCCCGCATCCCGAGACCGAAGCCGGTGCGGATCTCCGGATCGAGAACGTCTACATCCGTGAGTTCCGCGGCTCGCCGTCGATCAATCTCTCGGAGTTCTCGACGATCGAGCCGCTGTCGGAGCCCGTTGCAGTTACGGAGGATGCGCCGCGGCTCTCGATCGCCGACGCCGTCGACAGCGGCGGCCTCTTCGACGTCGAGGTGGTCGGCAACATTCTCGAAGTCCGTGACGGCTCAGGGCTCATCGAGCGCTGTCCCGACTGTGGACGTGTGATCCAAAACGGTCAGTGTCGGACCCACGGCGCGGTCGACGGCGAAGACGACCTCAGAATCAAGGCGATCGTCGACGACGGCACCGACACCGTGACCGCAATTATCGGCTCGGAACTCACGGCCGAGATCTACGGTGGCGACGTCGACGATGCGAAGCAAGCCGCCCGCGAGGCGATGGACAAGGAGGTCGTCGCCGAGACGATTCGCGAGCGACTGGTCGGTCTGGGCTACCGGGTGCGCGGAACGCTCTCGGTCGACGAGTACGGCGCGAACCTGACCGTCGAGACGTTCGAGAAAGACAACGAGGAACCGGCCGCACGTGCAACTGCGGTGCTCGCGGAGGTGCGCCAATGAGCAGCACGGACAACGGCGATTCGGGCCCTGGTCGACGCGAGGTCGCCTACCGGCTCTTTGCGGCGGAGTTCGACGACGCCTCGCTTTCGTACTCCGAAAGCGACGAGGAGCGCGCGCCGAACTACGTCGTCACTCCCACCGGTCTCCGAGTCAATCGACTGTTCGCAGTTGGCGTTCTCACGGAGGTCGAGCGTATCAACGACGACACGCTTCGCGGTCGGATCGTCGACCCGACTGGTGCGTTCGTGACCTACGCTGGTCAGTATCAACCCCCTGCCCAGGCATTCCTCGATCAAACCACCCCACCGGCGTTTGTGGCAATTACGGGCAAGGCCCGAACGTTCGAGCCCGAGGATTCGGATCGCGTGTTCACCTCGGTACGTCCCGAAAGCCTCAGCGAGGTCGACGCGTCCACGCGCGACCGGTGGGTGGTGTCGGCCGCCGAGTCGACGCTCCACCGGATCGCGGTCTGTGCGGCCGCCCTCGACTCGTCGCTTCGCGGCGAGCAGCTACAGGCCGCCCTCGCAGCGGCCGGCGTCGACGCCTCGCTGGCAGCCGGGATTCCACGGGCGATCGATCACTATGGGACGACGACGGCGTATCTCGACGCGCTCAGAACGCTCGCAGTCGACGCGCTCGAACTCGTCGCCGACGAACGTGAATCGGTTCGCTCGCTCGATCTCGCGCCTGACGAGGGCGGCGAGGCGACGCTCGGTCCGCTCCCGACGGTCGATCTCGATCTTAGTGAGTCGGCAGCCGCTGCAGTCACTGACTCAGAGCCCACGTCCGAACCGGAGCCAACTGAGCCGGAGACGACCGAATCGGATTCGACCGATCCAGTGACCGAATCGGGGCCAACAGGGTCCCCGGTCGACGCTGAGTCTGCGGCTGACGCCGAACCGGAGACGCCGGAACCGTCGACCGACTCGTCCACAACTGACTCCACCGAGACGCCAGCGAGTTCGGCGGACTCCACCACGTCCTCGACGAGTTCAGCGGACGCCGTCGAATCGGTCGATGCAATCGAACCCGAGTCCGAGGCCGAAAACGGGGCGAAAGAGTCGGATGCCACTGCGACAGCCGAATCCACCGTCGACGATGCGTCTCCGACGAGTTCCGACGCTGTCTCCGAGACCGACGAGGAGGCCGCCGAAGGTGCAGGGATGTACCAACTCGACGACGAGGAACGCGAGGAGCTCGAATCCGAGTTCGGCTCGGAGTTCTCGACCGGCAACGACGTCGATCCGGCAGGTGAGGCCGACATCGACGTCCCGGACGTCGACGAGCTCGCCGAAACCGCCCAGGCCGACGAGAACGCAGCCACGGCTTCCGACGCCGAAGCCGAGTCTTCCGTGTCTGGTGACTCCACAGCCGAGACCACCGAGACGCTCGGCTCGTTTGAGGACGTCGGCGAGTTCGAGGACACGACCGAAGCGGAGACGACCGAAACAGAGACGACCGAAACAGAGACGACCGACAGCGAAGAGGCGTCGACGGCTGTCGACGAATCGGTCGACGAATCCGAGGGTGAGCAAGTTGAGGCGGCTCAGGATGTCGAGGACGAGGACGACGAGCAACCGGCAGCCGAAGACATCAACCTCGAAAACGTAGTCGTCGAGCGAATGGGTGAGATGGACGACGGCGACGGCGTCGACCGCGAGGAACTGATCACCCGTATTGTCGAAGCCTACGGTGTCGACGAGACGGCAATCGATGGTGCGATCGCAGACGCGCTGATGGGTGGGCGGTGCTACGAGCCGACCGACGGCATTCTCAAATCGATCTGATGGCTCGCCGCCCGCATCTCCAACCGGTCGCGAACGCCCCGGCGGCAACGGCCGACTACGGTACCGAGCGGGCGCTACTCGTTGGTGACTACCATGCCGGTATCGAGGCCGGGCTCCGCTACGAACGCGGCGTCGAACTGCCGAGCAACGCCGACAGACGCCGCGGCCGTCTCATCGACCTTCTCGAAAAAACGGCTGCTGACCGGCTGGTGATGCTGGGTGATCTCGGTCACCGCATCGGAGGTGTCGACGGAACAGAGCGCCAAGAGCTCGACGATCTGTACACCGAAATCGTCACGAACCGTGGCGTTCCGGTCACCGTCACTCCCGGCAACCACGACGGCGGGCTCGGCGATCTCTGGGGCGACCGAACGGACGTCGACATCCTCCCGCAGTCGGGCGGGCTGCTGGGCGACGAGCACGATTCGACAACGATCGGCGTTTGTCACGGCCATACGTGGCCCGATTCGTCGGTACTGTCGGCCGACGTGATCTGTATGGCCCACGAACATCCTACGGTGAAACTCCAAGACAGCGTCGGGGGGTACCGTGTCGAAAAGGCGTGGCTCCGTGGTCGACTCGACCGGACCGTGTTCACTGAGGCTCTCGACGCTGCGGCCGACGGACTGACCGAGCGAGCGCCCGAACTTGTCGTTCTCCCGGCGTTCAACGAGCGATCGGGTGGGACGTGGATCAACGTCGACGACCAGGATTTTCTGTCGCCGTTTCTGCCCGAGGGACTCGTCTCGGCCGATCTCTACCTGCTCGACGGCACTCGACTCGGGGCGTACGGACGCCTCTGAATCGACCTGTCAGCAGCTTCGTGAGTCGCACCATCCAAGTGAAGTGTGATTTCACATAGCTCGTCGTCGTTTTTCTCAATATTCGATCACAAAACAGAGTCACTGCCGAAGATATAACAGAATAAATTTGTGACTGTGAATGACTCTAATTTCT
>NZ_JAQFWV010000111.1:0-6880 GCF_056175805.1 Halohasta sp. A2
GAGTGTAATCTCGATTGGGGACTCTTTCATTCTAGCACCGAAACAGTCCCCTTCCTCTAACGTATCAACTGCTACTTCGTTGCGGTGAGTGTTGGCTTGGTTCTAAACGATCCTGAGACGCGACCAAGATCTTGGTCGCGTCGCAAAGTCATCTAGAGTTTGCCGCTGAGCGTCTCGACAGTACTTCGTACAAATGAAAATACTGCGTTAGAATGGCGTGCACCAAGTGTACGTGATTTAGAAAGCGTTAGAGATAGTAGTCCGAGTAGTCTATGCAACCCCCACTCGAAACTCTAGACCGCTTTGCGACGTGACCGACCGATTGGACGGGAATCAAGAGTACGCGTTTGCGATCGATTCAGCGATCAAGAAACGCAGTGTCAGATCTAAGTGCTCCCAGATCGGGATGAGTTAACTCGGGCACTCGACCAGATTCCCGGGCCATAGTCGATGCAAATTGGTTTCGACTCCGAGGAAGTGTTGCTCCATTCTCTGGCTTCCTCCAGCACGGACGAAGTTAATTGCGACCGGCATAAAATAATAACCTCCGCGATCTCGTCGACGTTTGCGAGATATTGATCAGTAATGGCCTCCCCTGAGGACCGTGTTGAGGCTGTTAACGCCTACGATGAGACTGTGTGGTTCCCGCTGTTGAAGCACAACCTTGCTGACAGCCAGCGCACTCGTGTGCTGGCTGAGCTTGTCCGGAGGTTCATCGCTCGTGATTTCAAGATGAAGAACTTCGAACTGTCTTGCACTCGTTCGACAAACATCGGGTGCGAATCGTTGACCATCACACCGCGTCCGACCAGTTCAAACAATTTGAGTCTGATGAAGCGGCGGCCGGCCGGTCTGTGACCGGTGATAGATCTTGGCTTCTGCCCCCTAATGCATCCTCAACTATGCACATCTTTGACAATGAGTACGGTGAGACGGTTCGAACACCGAACTTCTTCTATCGAGACGATCCGTTGACCGATTAAGAGAGCCTACGGGTGGATTCCCAGTCGCTCGTGAGGATGGAACCACCATCAACGGCCACAAACGACTCTGGGCGGCTGAAGTTGCTGGACTCGACGGCCATCTCGTTCCTCATCATGAGGCACTGTATAGAAACCTATACGCCTGCACTGCACGAAGTCCCCGTACATGGGGAGCTCGGAGATGTCCGCATTCATGCTGAGTATCGTGCTTGGAGTCACACTTGTCGTCTTGGGCATTGGTGCCTACGTGCTCTCCGACTTTGTGAGTATCACGGCGTTCATCCCAACCATCTTCGGCGCTCTCATCGCCATTTTGGGTATCGTGGGATACCGAGGAACAGATCGGCAACGACAGGCTGCCTACGGAATCGGCCTGCTGGCGGTGCTCGGAGTGTTGGGATCGACACGTGGAATCCCGGACATAATCGCATTGCTAACCGGCGGAACAGTCGAATCGACTACCGCGGTCGTTTCACAGGCCGCGATGATCGTCATCTGTCTCGTCCTTCTCATCGCTGTGATACAGTTCATCCGCGATACACACGCGACCACGGGTCCGTGAACTATCTATAGCCGAATATTATCAATTCAGTATAATTCGAGGCGGAGCCTCCAGCCTCAAAGTATGTGCTGTCTGATGACTTTGAGTTCCGTGCAAGCACACTCCAATCCGACAAACATCCGTCTGTTAAGACCGGAACCGCGGTATAGCGGTATCTTATTTTGAGTCCGTAACAGTCATCACAGCGTCGACGCTCTCGGCGCACTTGAGCGCGAGCGCGGCGATGGTGAGCGTCGGGTTCATCGCGCCGCCGGTTGGAAAGACGGAACTGGAGGCGATCCAGCAGTTGTCCAGGTCGTGGGTACGGCAGTCGATGTCGACGACGCTCTCGGCGGGATCCTCTCCCATACGGGTCGTCCCCATATGGTGAGAAGTCGGGCCGGTGTCGTCGGGGCCAACCTGCCAGGTGATCTCCACGCCCAATTCGTCGAGAATCTGCTCCTGAAGCTCGTTAGCTCGTTCGATGGTTCGCAACGCGCGGTCGTCGACGTTCCAGTGGACGTCCGGTACGGGGTTGCCGAAGCTATCGGTGCGCTCGGGGTCGAGGCCGACGTAGCTGTCCTCCCGTGGGAGCTGTTCGACCAGCGCGCCCATCCCGATGTGGTTGCCGTAGTCATCCTGGAGTCGCTCCAGGAGGTCGTCGCCCCAATCCTCGCCTGTGAGTGCTAGCTCGACGGGTGAGGGGCCGTCGTTGTTGAGGAACTCAAGTTTGAACGGATTCAGCTCCTCGCCAGCATCGTCGTAGAACTGGTGGCACTCGCTGGTCATAAAGCCGATGTGGCCCTGGCGGGTCGGTTCGTCGAGCAGCCCGCCCGTTCCGGCAAAGAGGTGGTCCATGAAGAATTTGCCAACGAGGCCACTGGAGTTCGCCAGGCCGTCGGGATAGTCGTCGGAGTCCGACAGCAAGAGGAGACGCGGGGTCTCGACGCCACCGGCGGCGACGACGAAGGCGTCGGCCTCCTGTCGGTGTTCGTCGTCGGGAGTAGCGTACACGGCGGCCGTCACCGACTCCGCGTCGTGTTCGAGTCGCTGGACGGCCGCCCGATCGATGACGGTCGCGTCCGCCGCCTCGGCGCGTTCGATGTGGACGGTCGCGTCGTATTTGGCTCCCGTGGGACAGACCGGCTTGCAGGTTCCGAAGCCCACACACTCGCTGCGGCCGTCGTAGGGCTCGGAGTTGATGGCTGTGGGCACCGAGTGCATGGCGATTTCGAGTTCCTCGCAGGCCTCGGCGAACAGGCTATCGCTGTAGGAGGGATCGAAGCCGGACATGGGCCGCGGCTCCTCGCGCGGCGGCCCGAAGGGGTTGTCGCCGCCTGCGACGCCGAGTTCGGCTTCGGCTTCGGAGTAGTAGGGCTGCAGGTCGCTGTAGTCGATGGGCCAGTCGACGCCGACCCCACGCTCGCTTTCGCTGTTAAAATCGTCTTCGTGGAACCGCATCACCAACCCCTGCCAGCAAAGCGTCGTCCCGCCGATCCCCTTCACGCGGGTCTGGTTGAGCGGGTAGGACCATTGGCCCGTAGTGGAGTGGGCGTCGCGTTCGGGGTCGCCATCCCAGACCGCCGGGAAGTCGTAAAACGGCCGCAGTGCCCGCTCCTGACGGGCCAGGTAATCCTCCGAGGAAAACCGTGGGCCTGCGTCCAGGACGACCACCTCGTGGCCCGCCTCGGCCAGTCTACTCGCCACCAGCGCGCCCGCAGGTCCCGCGCCAATCACACAGACAGCCGCGTCGTCGACCGGACTTCGATCATCGGCTCCGGCGGCGGGCCGCGCGTTCCCGGCCGGAGGTGATCGACTCACGCCTTCGGCCCTCCGCCCAGCGCCGCCGACCCGCCGTCGGCCGCATCCGGCCCCTGCCGGTAGCTGTCGATCCCCCCGGCGTGGCCCTGTGGGTTCTCGATTCCCACCAACTCGCCGCCCGTGGGTGAGGCAAACAGGGCGAGGAGGAGTTCGTTGACGACGTAGTAGCGCACCCGCTCGACGGCCGACCCGTCGGGGTGTTCCTCGGCGGTGTCGGCTCCCACCTCGCGGAGCAACGAATCACGGTCGTCGGTATTGAGGTCGGCAAACGGCCCATCGTACCACGACTCGGCACGGTCGTCGAGTTCGCTTACGGCCGCCGCCAGCCCCTCGGCGTGGGGACCGTCGTCGAGCCGTCCCTCGGTAAAGGTTTCGACGAATTCAGCGATACCGTCGACCTCAGAGGGGTACAGCACCTCGGCGGCCGCGGTCAACGTCCCGATGATCGCCTCCTCGTCCGGACCACTATTGTTGTCGCCCTCGTCGGTGCCCGTTCCGGTGGCCGCGCCGCCAACGCTGTCATCGTCGGCCGTGGGTGCAACACAGCCAGCAGTTGGGGCGGTCACACCGAGTGCGGCCAGCGCTGCGACCGCGTCCCGTCGCGTTACGTCCATAGATGGATTAGGCTGGCCTAAATTTTTATATCTATTGGAATGACTCTAGTAAATCGATAGACAGCGGTAGAATTTATGGTTAAATCCCAGTACCTCACAAAGCTGGTTATTTCCACGAAGACCAGCTCCTTGACTTACTTTTCAACTGACTTGTCGAGGAACTGTTCAGTGTTGCACACCGACGTGAGATACAGCAACAAGAGGAAGGTACTACACCATCTCCTAAGTCTGATCAACGCATTGGTGGGACCCGTCGACGTGGATATCACTTATCTCGGTGAAGGATCCAAAGCGGAGACCGTTAGGCAGCTACATACTGTTCTTCCCATCGACTCTATCGGTGGCCATGGACGCATTGTCGAGAGAAGACGATTAAAGATAGGCCACTTGGAGTCCATCGACCCGGTATATGATGCTGTCCTCACGAGACCCTAATCGAGTTAAGACATAATACGATGATATGCATATCAAAGACGAAATTCATTAGGAGACATCTTCAAAATAAAATTGTTGGGGGTCGTCATTTTCAATTCCAAGAGTTACAATTACATCTGCATTCTCACTAGATTCTACTTGATTTAGTTCGAATGATAGATCATCACCGTTGCCTGGCTGTGATATTAATTTACGCATATTAACTTGAGCAGAGCTACCACTGTCAATCGTCGTAGGATTGTTAAACTCGTATGTTTTTCCATCTACTTTATATTCGTCCTCATCAACTTCGGCTATATCATCGTTGTCAGGTTCGACCTCTCCTCTACCAACGTCTAACCGAGCGTTCTTAGAAATTTCTGTCGCATCAATTGAGAAATTAGTAATAGTAAGTTTTTCACCAGCTATATTTTTAATATCAAAAACAATTATACTACCCTCTCCATCTGTATTTAATTCATCAAATTCTAACAACTGTTTATTATTACTTTCTGAATCATCATCATCTGAATCATCTGAACTACCCCCCCTCTGTGGGTCAACATTCTTTGCTGGCTCTTCATCCGGCTCCGAACGGGTTCCGACGGTATTCACCTCAAGATCATCTGAATCAACAGTTAAATTGAGTGCATGGACTCCCTCTCCACGTGCGTCAGTATCGACACCTTCGTACTCATCCTTGCCACCGAGTTCATCATCCCAGTAGGTTTCATTGTCTACTCGGGTTGGAATCGTAACGGAGAGATTCGAACCTGTGGGAAAATCTCCATCACCATCGGTGAGTTCCTCTTGAGGATATGATTCAAGTGCAATCTGTTCGGTGCCATCTTCTCTGAACTGATTTTGTAGAGCAGTAATTCGAACCGTATTGTCTTTGAGAATATTCTGATCCTCAATAATACTCACACCATTACCACGGTCCCGTTCATCAAGATACAATACAGAATGTTCATACCATATAGAACCAACGTCTATCTCAGAGTAGTCTGGCTGATATTCGAGAAATCGAGTAGATATATTTGTCGTAGCTGAACCATTTGTGATTGTAATGTTATATTCTCCACTAGTTTGGAGTGTTCCACTTGGTGGGGGAGGATTTATGGTAAAAGTTCGCGATTGATAATTCGTACCCAATGTGAGATCCGAAAACTGAGACATATCTGTTTGTCCTGCAGTTGAGATCGAATTTCTGATACCCACCATTTCATCACGAACATCTTCGAAGTGCTGAAATTCGGTAGCTGAATTCTCTTGAGGAACAATTTGTGCTTGATAGGTAGTTAATGATAGCATAAGAATCCCAAATATTAGAATAAAGCCAAGCACTGCAGAAACACCACGTCTATCGGAAGTAAAAGACGACTCTGTGAGAGTGTCAGCCATCCTAATTCCCGAATATGGCTGGAAATATATATATCCTGTCCACTGATATTCGAGGTATTAAAACCATCAACTATATTGACAAAAATACATTACTTTCAGGAAATTTTTAGTGTATTTCAATAGTATAGCATACTTTAGTTGGTTGAGATGCTCACGAGAATCTAATCGAGTTAAGGCATAACGCGATTAGACAGGATACGTCCTTTTTAGAGAGTTTCTCTGAGACTATCCAACTAGAGATATTCGATCCCGAGAAAGCATTGCTCAATTCTCTCGCCTCATTCGCCACCTACCAACTCGACGGCGACCGACACTACCTCACGGCGTTCAATAGCTTGACCGGGAATGGCGGCTTTGATCTCCTCTTCTGACGGACTCGGTTCCTAAACTACGACATGAACGCCGTTTGGAGACGTTGCCTACGCCAATATGATGCAGATCGTCGACCGCTTCGACACACACGATCAGCAGGATCTTGTTGGCGTCTGCGAGGTGTTGATCGGCAACGAGACTGTGACCCCTTCGACGATAGCGCTAAAGCTGTCGACGCATACGAGGACAGTACGTGGCTTCCGCTGCTCGAACACAACCTTGCAGATATCCAGCGAACACGGGAGCTAGCTGAAGTCGCTGGACAGTTCATTGCCCGGTCAGACTTCAAGATGAAGAACCCCTAACGACCAGATAGAAGATACAATTAGAAGATTATAACGACCAAATGTTCACACATGCTTGCGCTAGCTCTTTTGTTCGCTTTTCAATAGTTTCACCAGTCCATTCATCGTAGTCCTCAGCGATTGAGTTCGTCATGCTGTACTTGGAATTGAGATAGACCGATTGCTTATTCTCAAAAGGGTTTGCCCCAACTGATGCATTCTTGTTAGATTCCAGTAGGGTAAGATTCCCCAGTTGATCTCTGACTTGGGTAAACTCCCCCTCAGTCATATCCAGTTGAACCGGCCATGCACTGTATTTTTTGGTCGCGTCTCAGAACCGTTTAGACTTCACCTCCAGTAGCCTCAACCGAGGCGGTACAGTGAATCTTCTCGTGGAGTGATTCACACAGAATCTCATTGAAGAACCGGTTGTAGCGATCTGGATCT
>NZ_JAQFWV010000112.1:0-6796 GCF_056175805.1 Halohasta sp. A2
GGATAAAATTAAACGTCACGAGTAAATCCTTACGCAGTATAGTGTTTTCAGCTAGATAAATTTGCCGTGATGAACGCTCAAGAGCTACAGAATCTGACGTTTCTGTCGGTGTTTCTTGGACAGGCTGATATGGTTCATTATTCCTTCCTCGTATCGAAGAGTTAGACATGAGCATCAATATCGACAAACAGACGATTCAGAGCCGGAGTACTGATGCAGTATTCAACCGTGGGAAAAATTATACTGACGAGGGACGAGCCCAACATCTGGACCGATTTGGTGATCTCGTTACCGCGAGCGTTGCTGGATCAAAGCTCTATGACGTGACGGTCGACTTTGGTGGTGCCAGTATCGATACGCGGTGTACGTGTCCATACGACGGTCGTGGCGACTGCAAGCATATCGTTGCAGTACTCCTTGATATCGTCGAAGGTCCACCAGAGGACGAAAGTGAACGCGTTGAGACCGTTCTTGAGGACGTGTCGGCTGATGGGCTTCGAGAGTTTGTTGGTGATGTATTTGGCACATATCCCGAGCTCCGCGACCAGTTTCTCGCACGCTTCGGGGACGACCACAAATCTGTAGAGGCCTATCGCGAGGAGATCGCCCAATTGTTTGAACAGCACGCTGATCCGGTCGTATTTGAGGCTATAGACTTCTCTCGATTTTTTGAGATTGCCGAACAGTATCGTGATCGCCAACGGTATCTGGCAGCTTCGACTGTCTATAGAGCAGTCTTTGAAGAGGTCGACGAGAAATCTAACTGGATCGACGGAGCGTACGACCACTATGCGAAGACAATCCAGACTGCTCTTGATGGCTACGCTGACTGTGTTCTAGCGGCTGATACGACTGTTGAGGAGTTCGATACATACGCTGGCGTCCTGGAGGCGAGAGCATCAACAGACCCACCGGTCAACAACGAACAATTCTGGCGTGCTCTTGATGACCTCGAAGACCGATACAATGGGTGAGGTTACAAAAATATCTGCACATAGGAGATCCGAGTAAGTCAGATTCGATTCACTACCGCTAGGTAATATATGCGAGTCTGAGAAAGATATTTTACCACGGGTTCGAATCAACAGCAATGACCGACATCAACGAACAGGTGGTCGATGACTGGAAATCCTCAACAACGGCCAGAGAGCGTGTCAAAGAGATACTTGAGGAGACAACCACCTACTCGAAAGTGAGCACCATTGCAGACCGTGCTCACGTGAGTGAGCCGACTACCCGGAAGTATCTCAACGAACTCGTTGACGAGGGAGTCGGCACTACCGACCAGGACGGCCGTACTACTCTATACAAACGTAATCAAGGTCGACTCGTCGATAGACGGATCGAAGAACTCCGGACGACGTGTTCACATCAAGAACTTGTCGAGGGAATCCAGGAGATGAAAGAATCAATCGCGGAGTTCCGCGAGACCTTCGATGTTGAAAGTCCCGAGGATCTCGTGATCGAACTCGAACCCGGCGACAAGGGATGGAGTGATGTCGGACAGTGGCAGTCGACACGTCGCAACCTTGCGATTACGAAGGCTGCTATCCAAGTTGACGAAGCACATCGACTGGCAGGGGCTGAAGTGTCAGCAACCTACGACTGAAGTCCTGTGAGCTGGTATGCGAGAGTATACTTGAAGACTCCAGAACGAGGATTAGATATAGTTTACATATAAACGAGTATACTAAGTTTTCATTTATCTTTCTGCGACATTACTCTGCTCGGAGTTATCAGCGAACACCTATTGAACGTATTATGGCGTTGGGGCAAGATTTATTCCGTTTCTCTTTCTTGGTGATGCATGGATGAACCGCGCTCCGAACTGAAAGTCAGTGTCGACGACCAACCGATTCCAGACTTTGACGAACTGACTTCGCCGGAAGAGGTTGTCAGTGGTGGTCGGACTCGTGATGACTTCTTCGATGCTGTCCTCGGTTTGGACAGTCCTGCAACAGCCAAAGAAGTAGCCGATCTTGCAGGGCGCGGTGTGGATGCTGCACGTGAGTACCTAGAGTGGTTCCAGCAGATGGGGATCGTGACACAGGTCACAGACTCACCTGCCACGTATGAACGAAATCAAGAGTACCTCAACTGGCGACGTGTGCAGACACTGCGTCGAGAGTACACCTCCGAAACATTGCTTGATTTCCTCAAGACGGAATCAGAGCGCGTGAAAGAGATCAAAAACGAATTCAACACCACCTCTCCGGACGAGATCTCTATCACACAGTATGCAGAAGACACTAACCAACCCCTCGAGGACGTTTGGGAGCGACTCTCTGAGTGGCAAACAGCACGTCGACGTATTGCGCTTCTCGAACGAGCTCTCAGGACGGAGTCAGGAGATGCTGCTAATGTCCAATCTGCGGTATGACAGGCAGGGAAGAGGAGGGAGACGGTCAAATTAGTGGTGCTGCGGTAGATTCTGACCGAGTTGAGATCATTCGGGATCGGCTTTCTTTTGACGATCGCTTCTATCGTGTTGAGGAGCTCCCAGAGTTCGCCCCTGGTCGTTTAGCGTGTCTCTATGACAACCGATTCTATCCTCCGAGTGTACTGGAAGCTCGTCTGGAAATAGTGTGGTTCGAAAACGGTGATTTCTCGCTTCACTACCACGAAGAACACAAGAATGGGGAGTTCGACCACCGGTGGGATAGACACCCCTCGACTCACAACGACCGCGACCACATCCATCCCGGACCCGATGCACCAACGCCCGGAGAGGACGCATCACATCCTGCAGATTGGCGTGATGTTCTCACCCAGGTTCTTGGTCGCGTCGCAAAGTCCTCTAGAGTTTGCCTCTGATACTTTCAGTTGAGAGGTCACAGCTCATTGCTGTTTTGGTTGATCGCTGGAGCAGTTCATCAACGAACAGCTGGTAGTGAGATGGATCAGCATACTTCACGAGCTGAAGTTGGAGCAACGCCTCTAGTCCCTCTGCTGTCCAGCGCATCCACTGGTTCTTACACCGCTTGCTGACTTCCCCCATTAGACGTTCGACGGGGTTCGAGGTCCACGGCACCTCGAACCCCTCGATAGCTGCCTCAGCAAATGTCACGATTGACGGCAACCACCCCTGGAGATACCCCGCAGCCTTCTCTGATCCGTACTGATCCAACTGCCACGCTGTCTTCTCGATACGCTCGGTCGTTCGTGCGATCCGCTCGCGGATCGCCGCGAACTCTTCGTTTGGACGGTGCTTAGCGACCGAGTTCTTCAGATGGAACACCTCGCCGATTACCTCCGAGACGATCTCGTTACGCTGATCTAGTGGAAAGATACCGTCATCCCAGAGATAGTAGTCCAGCGTTCGGCCGACGTGGACAAGGTCAAGTTGGTGATCATGAGATTCGTCGGTAAAGGCCGTGACAATGCCACGATCTCCGTCACTGACGACCGTCGCGTCGTCAGTGACTGCATCCATGTCATCGAGTTCGGCGGCTGTCTTGTTCCAATCAGCGTTCACCGAGAGATCCAGCAGAGAGCGTGAGTTATCGGCGGTATCTTCGCCGAGCGTCGCTTGAATTGAGTGGTACGAACGGTCGTCGTCTTGGCTGTAGCATTTTGTGCCGTCAGGAATGACAGCGTCAGCTTCTGTATCAGCGACACAGTCTGGAAGAAACTGCTTGAGCTTACCGCCATATTCTCTGACACGGCGGTTGATGGTGGATGGCGACGGCATCTGTTCGAAGATGCCGTCGCCGTGATCAGCAGCATCACGGTAGCTGAGCGAGGTGGCGAGATCGACACTAGTGGCTGCGATGTCCTGCTGATAGCGGTTCTGCCCGTCGAAGCTGAGAACATCTTCGACGGGCCGGAAGTAACTGGATTCGTCGTGGTCTGCGGCGGTATCCTCAACGTAGTGGAGGCTGAACTCGTGGTCTCCGGCAGTTGTGACGGCTGTTCGAGTATCGGTGCCGCGGCGTTGGAAGCGTTGTTCACCGTTACCGTGTGCGTGTTTCTCGCCACAGAGTGCCTCGACGCGGGCCGCGTCGAGGCTCTCGACAAGGCCTTCGAGAAGAACTGATTCGATGTTTTGATCAGTAATGAACTCGGCAAGTGTGGCCAGCGGTATCGTTTTGTCGTCGTCGATGCTAACGGTCAACCGCACGTCGATTGTGGCGTGCATGGGACACCTCTCGGAGTGGACACCAGAGGCGTCCCTTTCCTCAAGGGAGTCAGTTGCTACTGAACTCTAGAGGACTTTGCAACACGACCAAGATACTAACTGGCTCAAGCCGACATAACCGCTATACCCTCTGCTCTCCAAGCATCAGTTGTACCCGATGACAGACTCAATGCAGACTGTTCGCTATCACGAGCTTGGTGACGAAGAGGTTCTCAAACACGAAACGGCCCCGATCCCCGAACCGGAAGCCGATGAGGTTTTGCTCCGTGTCGAAGCCGCAGGAGTGAATCCTATCGATTGGAAGACCCGAGACTCAAAGAACGCCGGTCTCGGACAGAACGTTCGCGACCTTAATCAGGACGTCTCGTTCCCGATTACACCTGGCTGGGATGTTTCCGGTAGTGTTGAAGCACTTGGTGAGGACGTGAGCAGTTGGGAGCTGGGAGAGGAAGTTTATGGAATGCTCCGTTTCCCGACACTGGCTGGTACGTACGCCGAATACGTAACTGCACCTGCTGACGAGATCGCTCGAAAGCCCTCCTCGCTCTCGCATTCCGAAGCGGCTGCGGTTCCGATGGTGTCACTGACAGCCTGGCAGGCATTGTTCGACGCGTCAGACGTTTCTGACGGTGACCGGGTGTTAATGCATGCAGCTGCTGGTGGTGTCGGTCATATGGGGGTACAGTTCGCGCACGAACACGGTGCACACGTCATTGGAACTGCATCCGGAAGTAATGAAGCGTATCTCCGGGCGCTTGGTGTTGATGAGTTCGTGAATTACCGCGAGGAGAATTTCGAGGAGGTGTTGGATCCCGTTGACGTCGTAATCGACCCGGTCGGAGGCGAAACGCTCACCAAATCGTTCGAGGTTCTCACCGACGGTGGTGTGTTAGTTTCGCTACTCCGCGAACCAGAACAGGAGAAGGCCGACCAGTACAATGTTGAAGGAAAGCTTGTGTTTGTTGAACCGAATGCTGAGTACCTCAACCAGATCCGGACGCTCATAGATGACGGGGATGTACGCCCGCATATCCGAGAAACGTTTCCACTCGAAGAAGTTGTTGAAGCCCATCGTCTCGTTGAAAAGGGCCACGGACGGGGCAAAGTAGTCCTCACTGTAAACTAAAGCCTCTCAAGCGTTACCAACGAAGAGTTTCGCTAACCACTCTTCTGCGCGTTGAAGTTGGTACTGGAGCGTCGACCGTGGCGTCTTCATCAAGGGTTGCGACACCACTCATCAACTCTTGGAGGGCGTCTGGACCCTGCACACTCGCGTGCTGAACTTTGATGTCGACAGCGGGGTAGCGGGCATGTATGGCTGTGACAGCGTCGACGCGAGCGTCGCTATCGGCCGAGGTTACGAGCCCGATCGTTTCCGGAAGTTCCCGCAGCGGTTGCTTGCGCTCATGTAACCGACCCTACCCTACTTCGCTCGCACTAACAGGCTCGCTCGTTGAGGGTAGGGCTTTGATGTGGTCCTCGCCGTCAGTTGACGCGACTGGGCGTTTTGTACGCCCTGCCTACCGAACGCCCTTCGGGGTCGGCGAACCCACCATTATGGCCGGGCTACTGCGGCCCGTACTGTGCGGGACTTGTGCCAGCACAGCACTAGTAATCTGTACGGTGAGATGAAACTTAACAGTTACTCAGTATCATGTCGGTTTCCTCCCCGGCCTACTCGCTCCCTTCGGTCGCTCCTTGAGGCCGGAGGCTCCACCTCAAAGTATGCTGAAAGCAGCCCGTCCTCTGCGAGCAATTGCTTGTTATCGGCATAGATTTGGCTGTACTCGCTTTCGCCCATGTCAACGATGTCAGTGGCGAGTATCGAACAGGAGCCCTGTGGTTCGTAGAAGGACAAATCGCCTCGAACCACCACCCACATCTCGTCTTCGGGTTCGATACGTGCTCGGCTTCGGCGAAAGCCAAACAGGACACAATGGATCGAGGCCTCACCAGATACGAGATCGAAGTGAACGTGGCCGTTTGAGTCACGGCATCCAGAAACGTCGCCGACGACGTAGTCGTGGTTCAGCGTGAACCCGATGCCAACTTCCACGTAGCCCAGTGCCACGTTTTCGGGACCACCACAGCCGTCAATGAGCGCAGGTAGTTCCTCACGAGCTCCGACGCTCCTGGACAGCCTAACGACGCTCACGTCTCGCAGGTTTGAGTTGATGTGAGCATGGTCTGCCCGTAGCAGCATCGGCTGGGAAAATAGGGTGTACACGTCTTTCGCGAGTTCTCAGATTCACTACTCTTGCTGGATCAGAACGACCACCCCGAAGGCATCTTCAAACCGGGTTAGATCGGCTGCGGTTGGATCACCGGTGACGAGGGCTATCGTGACGGCATCACTGGCGCACGTCTCGGCTACACGAACTGCAGTGTCGACCGTCCCGTCTGCTGCGGTGCTACCTGTTGTGACGACGACGTCGAACTCGGTGAACTAGTCATCGGTGACAGATGCCGTACAGTCGATGACGGCGTCAACCGGGTACGGAGCTTCGTCTGGAACCCTCTCTGACCTAAATTTTTGGTCGCGTCTCAGGATCGTTTAGAACCAAGCCAACACTCACCGCAACGAAGTAGCAGTTGATACGTTAGAGGAAGGGGACTGTTTCGGTGCTAGAATGAAAGAGTCCCCAATCGAGATTACAC
>NZ_JAQFWV010000113.1:0-6766 GCF_056175805.1 Halohasta sp. A2
CACTTCCATTTTCATCATCTCCGTTCCCACTTCCATTTTCATCATCTCCGTTCCCACTTCCATTTTCATCATCTCCGTTCCCACTTCCATTTTCATCATCTCCGTTCCCACTTCCATTTTCATCATCTCCGTTCCCACTTCCATTTTCATCATCGGTTCCTCCCTGTGGCTCGGTATTTTTCGCTGGCTGCTCATCCGGTTCTTCACGAATACCGACGGTATTCAATTCCAAGTTATCAAGATGGTCGACTGTGAGATCTAGTCGGTTGACACCGGGATCGAACTCAGAGTCGCTAAAACCAGTATAATTTACCGTATCACTATCATCGAATTGATCATCCCAATCATCCGAATCCAATCGTGTCGGTAACTCAACGGTGAGTTTGGCATCAGGGTCAAGTTGTGAAATATTCCCCCCAACCGAAGCGGGGTACAAATCTAGTGTTACTCTCTCCGTACCACTACGCTGAAAATCATTCTGTAGGGCTGTGATCCGAAGTGTATCGCCATTGGTGACAAGGTTGTGATCCTCAACAATCACACGTTCACCATCGGGCTCAGTTGAGTCTAAGTACAATACTGAGTTTTCATACCATGTAGAGCCAACATCGAATCTATTGTATCCAGGCTGATACTCTAAAAATCGTGTTTTGACCGTGACATTATCTGTATCTGGGTTTCCATCAGAGATGTTGATTGGGTATGGATCACTTGTCTGAAGGAGTCCTGCTGGTGGTGGACTATTTAATGCCAAGATGCGGGTTCGATAATTTGTACCGAGTTGAACGGTTGGGAACTGCTGGCGTTCAGATGCCCCTGTAGTCAAAATTGCACTTCTGAGATCAATAAGGTCATCTCGGTTTTCTTGGAAATGTTCAAACTCTGTTTCGGCATTCTGTTGAGGGACTACCTGTGCCTGATAACCGGTGAATGCTATAGTAAGAATACCAAATAAGAGAATAAATCCAATTACTTGACTCACCGCTCGGCTATCGGTTTGGAAACTCCGGCCTGTAGGATCTGATTTCATGACAGCGTATTCCAGCCTGGGTTGTATATCCCATAGCTACTTGATCGACAGAGCCAGCAGCATGTGTTGTAACTCAGAGCTGCGGCTTCACTACTATGTGTAACAGCCTGTTGGACCTGCTGGTAGCGACGTGAGCAAGTTTTGTTTACTGCCAATATACCTCTAGAAATTACTATAGATACTCTCGTCATATATGCTATTCACACACCAGAAGCACGCGTATCGGATGGATACCTGCCTCTCCTGTCCGATACGATGATTTCATATACCAGATATTGCATCTTCGTACATATATCATTTCGGGAAAGTAGTGCCTGCGCTTCGTATTGTCTTTCTTGATAAGATTGGTTACTTGACCTAGGACAGTCAAATAAAATTTATTCCGACCATCGGACTATGACTACGCCAGAGCCGCCATCACCACCTGTCGTATCGCTATCGCTTGCTCCACCGCCGCCACCGCCTCCTGTATTATTCTCACCATCTAATGCCGCTTCATTTGATCCCGTACCAAGCGTTCCATCGCCGCCACCACCAATTCCGCCTGCCCCACCTGAATTGTCATCACAATTTTCATACGCACCGCCTCCACCGCCGCCTCCGAAGTATCCATCGTCGCCAAATTGGTCTCCGAATACGTCTCCGAGATAAACACCAGCACCGCCATCACCACCATCGCCTCCATCACGCCCGTCACAGAAGAGTTCACCATCATCATTGGTAAAGCCTTGTTCTTCAGCACCGCCACCTCCAGCACCACCTTGGTCATTACCATCTCCTCCCAAACCATCCCCTCCCGGATTACCAAAATACTCTGCTTCTGGAAGGACATCTTCTGAGATTGAAGCTCCACCTGATGCCTCATCTTGTTCAGTTCTGGAACCGCCACCAGAACCTCCGTCTTTCCCGAATGCCTTTTGTGCATCTGTGTCTGGGCGGTCACCGGCTCCCCCACCCCCACCGACGGCAACTATCTCGTCAAACTCCGAGTTCGATCCATTCTCACCTGGGTTACTACCGTCTGTTGCTCCATCGCCACCCTCACCAGCACGCACATTTATTTCATTAGTAGAGCTTACATCGTAGTCCTCAAAGTAGACGACTTCTCCTGCACCGCCACCACCAGCTCCGGCACTATTAAATTCCTCATTCATCCCACCGCCTCCGCCACCAGCAACGACAGCCACGTCAACCTCTTCAACACCGTCTGGGACTTCCCACGTATCCTCACCAGTCACTGTGAACTCCTCAACTTTCATATCGGGTGAGGCATCGACGTTCGTCACTGGATCTTCATTTGGTTCCGCTTTGACTCCCACCGTATTCACTTGAAGGTTGTTTGCGTCGACGTTCAAATTTAGCGCGTGAACATCATTTCCGTGTACACCAGTATCAACGCCTTGGAATGTATCGCCCTCATCTGCTAACGTCTCATTCCAATAGTCATCTAGCTGTGTTGGGATAGACACTTTGAGCTCACCCTCGGTAGGGATATCAGACTGGTTGAAGTCATTCGTGGGATATACTTCGAGCGTCACACGACGAGTCCCCGTTTCTTCGAACGAGTTTTGTAGCGCGGTCACGGTAACTTCTTCGCCGTCAACAATTTCTTGTTCTCTGATGATGCTCAATCCGCCTCCGTTATCACGCTCATCAAGATAAAGTACTGAGTGTTCATACCACGTCGAGCCAATGGCTATTTCATTATAGCTGGGACGGAACTCTATGAACCGTGTCTGGGTTTGGCCAACAAGATCCCCATCTTCATTCGTGATATTAATTGGGTACGGATCGCTGGTCTGGAGCAGTCCCGCAGGAGGAGGGCCATTAATTCCAACTGTCCGTGTTCGATAGTTCGTCCCAAGTTGCACTGTCGGGAATCGTGCCCGATTGAATTCACCTGCCATCGATATATCATCTCTGAGTTCAATGAGTTCGTTTCGATTATCCTCAAAATGTTCAAACTCTGTTTCGGCGTTTTGTTGCGGGACAACTTGTGCTTGGTAGACAGATAGCCCGATGACAAGAAACCCGAATAAAAGGATAGCTCCCAGCAACGGAGCCACTGCTCGGGTATCGTCTTGTAAACGCCAGTCTGTTCGGTTGGGTATCATGATGGAGTATTCCTGCGTGGATTGAGTATTGTCCGTACGTCTGCAGGACTCAAGTGACTGTATGCGGCCCAGCTCAGAATCAAAACACCTTGAATATAGTATGGAACACTCATTTGTATTTGCTGCCAAAAACCAGAATATACAACACCTATCGCTAAAATAACTCCAAATATAAATGGGGAAGCTGCCATGAATTGTATATTCAGATTAGATTGTGTGTTGTGATAATCCAATTCTAAACGAAACTTTGGGTATGCCGAAATTAAATTGATCGAAACAGGTCCTTGTTGTCTAGCCACAGCAATATGCGTCATTTCATGCGCCCCCAACGCAAGTATCGGGCAGAGAGCGGCAAACCCTACCCGATACATTGATTCCATACGTTATTACATTTGCCTCACACGTATATCATTTCGGGAATGAGAATTCTTTAAACATAGAAAGTGTCCTAACTAATCTGTTTTGTAGCAACGAGAAGTCAAACAAAAGCTGTTGTCTAAACTGGTTTCAAGGGCGAGTTCCCCGCGTCACCGGACGCGGGGGTGAAGCCCGACACTCCGCTTAATGTTTTGTCTGTTCGATATACCGCTGAACGACTTCCTCCGAAACCCCACCCGTTGTCCCGACGTAGTATCCCACTTTCCAAAATCCACCACCCCAGAAAAACGACTCGCGGATTTCAGGACGCTGTTCGAGGATGTGCTTTCCAGAGTATGACTTGAATTGTCGAGCAACATCTGCCGGACTGTGTTTTGAGTCGCTCTGGACAAACAAGTGTACGTGGTCATCCGCAATCTCCAACGCAAGTATCTCGTGCCCGAAGTGGTCGGCTGTCTCCGTGAACAACTTTGTCACCTCGTCTTTGACAAGTCCCAGAACGGGGTGTCGATACTTCGGACACCACACGAAATGATACTTACACGAACTAATCGAATGTGCGTGACTCCGATATTCTCCCATCCTAATCCCTACTTTTATTATCATTTATTTCGATAGTTAAGGTATGGGTATCGAAGAAGTCACAAAGACCGCACGCACTCGACTCTGCATAGAGTCTGGTGAGCGGTCGTGGCTCAAAGATGCCCGTTACACCGCACGAGACATCTCCAACGACACACTCCGACTCAAACAAGACGGCTACAACCGTACCGAGATTCAGAAGGAAGTTGACCGCGACGACTTCCTTCGGAACAACAAGTGCGCTGTCGTCGGGAAAGCCCTGCAAGCGTGGGACTCCTACAAAGAACTCCTCAACTGGTGGCACAACCAAGACGACACCAACGTCGGGAAACCGTCGCCACCCGCCACGGACAAAAAAGGAGCCTACCCGCTCGTCATGGCGCACACCGAAGGCTACCGACTCACCTACAACGACGAGACTGACCGTATTCGGTTCCGTGTGAGTCCGAAGCCGTACAAGAAGGTGAAAGGCCACCTTCGAGGGCGACCTGAAGACCTCAACCTCATCGAGTCAGCCTTGACTGAAGATGAGTGGTCGTTGGGACAGGCCGAACTTCTGTACCGAGATGGCGTGTACTACCTACACGTCACGGTCAAAACAGAAGTTGAAGTGCCTGAACCCGAAGACGCTGACACACTCGTTGGCGTGGACATTAACGAGCGCAACATCGCTCTTACCGTTCTTGATCGTGAGACGATGGAGACGCTTGGAACATTCGTGCTGGATTACGGCTCGGTGAAAGCCGAACGTCAACGCTACCACACTATCACCAAACGCTGTCAAGAACACGGCCAACACTCAATCCACCACCAACTCGGAGAGAAAGAAGAACGCTACACTGAGTGGGTTCTTCACCGAATGTCCCGAGTCGTGGTCGATTTCGCCCAACAGTTCCCGAACCCAGTCATCGTGTTCGAGGACTTGAGTGGGATTCGAGACGCCATCAAGTACGGCACGTACATGAACCGGCGGTTGCACAAACTGCCGTTCGATAAGTTTGAGAAACAGGTTCGATACAAAGCAACGTGGAATCAAATTCCGTGTGAGACAGTCAAGTCGCCGTACAACTCGAAGTCGTGTTCATGCTGTGGTCATCGGGGATACCGTCAGGGTCGGCGGTTCCGATGTACGAATGATTCGTGTGAGGTCCAGCAAGACCATGCTGACCGGAACGCGAGTGTGAATGTGGCGTGGCGAGCGTGGGCGAAACACGCTGGTGTAGACGTTGAATCAGTTAATTACCGGACTCACAAAACCCAACCACAAGTTCGGTTGGTGCGTCTGTCTGGGTCGGGGCGTTCTGTAAACCGCCCATCCTCATCCCGCGAAATCGCTTCGCGTGGAGTGCTATCGGCATAGTCTGAGGGAACTACAAAAGCCACGGGCCACCGCGCCCGTGGTCGTTTACGTCTAGCACTGGTTTTGCCAACCTCTGAATAGACTGCAATTGTCCTTGCAAGATACAATCTCTAAGTATAGCAATTTATTCAGCTGACAATTTATGCGAGCTCCTATATCCTGATCCTGTCCTCCTTCTATCGACGTTAGTTCACCGAAGTTTGGAGTCTTCTTATAGAATCCAAAGTTAAGTGGCTGTAGCGGATGGTTGGTATATAAAGAAAGCCTGATCAAATAGCGCAAAATCTAGATTCCAAAATTCACGTGGAAATCAGTCCAATCCAAGACTTAGTTTCAATGCGTCGTCTATTGCTTCCATTGTTTCGGTATCAAGACTCCCGGTCACCGAGTGAATCCGGTTTTTAGTGGACACGACGCGAATTTGATCGAGACGAATGGATGAATCTTTTTCTAATGACGATTCGGCTGCTTTAACCAGAACCTCAAAGGGATAACCTCGATATGTTCCCGTTGCAGGAGCGACAATGGTCGTACTAGAATTTTTATTTCCGATGTCATTCTGGACGACTACTGCAGGCCGAGTCTTTTTCATCTCATGACCTTCGGCAGGGTCAAATCGGACGATGACGACGTCTCCGCGTCGAAGTTCCATTTCCTTGCTCATTCATCCAGTCCGTCCCATGCTTCATCCGATGTCTCATGCCACTCCTCTGCTAACTCCTCTGCGCTCTCTGAAGCGTCGCGGTACGCAGCGGCTAGTTTGTCCTCATCGGGGCGATCAGATTCTACGTCGACGACGGCAACGGTTACGCGTTTGTTCGCGTACTCCGTTCCGAGATAGATCCGACCTCGATCGTCGGTCTCGTTTGTTCGGAGGTCCTGAGCATCCACTTTGGTCATATTACTGAGTATGGCCCACTATTGAATAAGACTTACCCACTATTACCCACCACTGGTAGTTTCTATGAATTCTGGAAATTGACATCCAGTTCCCGTTGTGGTAGGCCGCAGAGACGGATGCAGCAGTTGTTTGAGTGCAAATCGGAGCGAAATCGTCGACATCCTCTTGTTTGCCGTTGGAGATCTCGCCAAACTCCGGTGAGGTCAACTCGAATAACGACTGCGGACTCAGAAACGTTTACATGTGTAAAAAATGAACTATATTATAGATTATGAGTAGTTGGATAGCAAGACCAAGATACACCGCTCAGTGATGCCTCTCGTTCTTATCGAAGTTCTCTCCCACCGAGGATCGACTGAAGCTGTTCTGGTGGATCGAGGCCTCGTCGTTTCCACGTCGCC
>NZ_JAQFWV010000114.1:0-6726 GCF_056175805.1 Halohasta sp. A2
GGGATGGTCTCCTGCTTGGAGACCATCCCTCAGGAGTGTGTTTGCTCGCCTGGTGCATCGGTCTACAGTACCAGTCAGGGTGTTCCTACGAGAGACTGGCGATATCTATCTGGGGGTAAACACATACAAATAATCCTCCAAGCGTGCCGACCACGAGAGTGATCCGAATCCACACCGGCAAAACTGGTACGCCCGGTGTCTCTGTGTCATAACGCTGTTTGCTCACTGTCGACTACTGCCTCCAGTCTCGGTATCTATTACACCATCTGCCATTGGTAGTACCAACTGTTCAAAAGATAAAACATACGTGAAAGGCTACTGTGACTTTAGATTGAACAGGCCAATATATTTCACTCGGTGCGTTTATTAGTTCGAACCAATCATATTGCAGGTATTGAATGAAACGCCCCAGTCGCTCTGGACCAGACCGACAACTCAGTGAAATCGTACTTGTCGGGTTCTGTCTGGTGGCACTGGGGGTGCTTGCAGTCGCATTGGTTGGAAGTGGCGGTACATTAGCAGAGGACACGTCAGACGAAATCGAGCCCGCCGAGAGAGTCGACGGGATGGACCGCCCAGGCATAATTGGTGGTGGAAGTCTCGGTGGGGCCGAGCGAAACCCACTCGGGCAGGGACTCACAAACGAGACAAATCCGTTCGAAAGTCAGTCAGACGAACCACAGTTTTCAGTAACAACTGATCAGCCATCGTATTGGCGTGTCGACGCCTACGATGAGTATACAAACGGTACCTGGGTGCGGACTGGCGGATATGAGAACTATGATCCGCCACTGAGCGAGACGGGGGCTGTTAGTGACCAAGAGACGGTTTCGGTCTCTACCGAACGGGATGCAGCCGTGTTGCCGACCCCTTGGCAACCGGCAACGGTTGGGGGGCCCAACGAATCATCACTGGCAGTCAGTGCAGAATTAGGAATTCATACGAACGATACGTATCCAGCGGACAGCCAATATAATATCACAGCATATCAGTATGACTCGGATCCCAGAGAGCTGTTAGTCTCAGGGACGAACTATCCAGAGACAATCGAACAAAAGTATACGTCGGTGCCCGATGAAAATGATCGGGTAACGGACCTTAGTGATGATATCACAGACGATGCAGTCACACCGGTGCAGTCTGTGTGCAAAATCGAAGACTGGATTGAGACGAACAAGACGTATGATCCAGCGTCGACGTACGACTCTGAGCAAGAACCACTAGAGCAGTACCTCTTTGAGGAAGATTCGGGGAACGCAGAGTATGCTGCCTCGAGTTTAGTCGTTCTGGCTCGTTCACAAGGAATCCCGGCACGCTATGTGACTGGATACACACCGGGTGAACAATCCGTCGAAGACGACGATCAGTATACTGTTCGAGAAGTCAACGCGCACGCGTGGGCAGAAGTATATGTCGCGGGCCACGGCTGGATTGCGTTTGATCCGACACCAACTTCGGACCGACTTGCTGTCGAACAACAAGCCGAAGGTGACGGAGAGATGTCTGCGGGCTCGTTGCCAGCAGACTGTAGTGTAGATGTCGATCTCGAAGAGACAACCAGTGGTCAACTTGAAGGAGATACCGACAGTTCTGAGATGCCAACAGAGGAAGAAGAGACAGACACTACGACAACAGACGAGGGCGAGTCTGGTGAGTCTGAGGAACTTCCATCTGCACCAGAGGGAACAAACGTAACGATCGAAACCGAGCAAGACCCACTTGTGAGCGGTGGGCAGGCTACAGCAACGGTTCTTGTCGACGGTGAGCCACTTGCTGGCGGTGAGGTCTCGGTCGATGGTGAATCGGTAGGTTCGACCGATGAAAACGGGAATATTGAGTTTACGGTCCCATCAGCTAGCGAATCGGGTAACACTGAATTCATAGTTCGAACCGATGACTTCGAAGAGGGCGAGCTCCTCGATGTTGTCTCGTTTGAACTTACAGCCGACCCTCAGCGACTGGTTGGACTTCCTGGAGAGACAGCAACAATCACGGCAACAACCGGTGAGACACCCGTGTCAGATATTGAGATTCGCGATGACGATGGTGTTGTCGGAACCACTGATTCGAATGGTGAGGCGACCGTCCCTGTTTCGCTCGCACCGCAGACAACCCTCGAGGCGACCTATCAAGAAGCACAAGCTTCGACACAAATCGAAAACCGCCTGGTTGGGCTTGTGCTTCGTGGTGTGGGCGTTGTTGGGATTCTCGGTGTTATTGGGGTCGTTATTAATCGAGAGTACAACCTCCGTAGAGTACTCTGGAGTCGGGCCACCCAAGCCTGGAGGTCGAGTACCCACCTCATACACACGGCAATCAGCGGTCTCAAACGGCTTCCGGGGGTGCTCAAAGCAGCTCAAAAACGGGGGGTGTGGGGTTCGGTGCTTGCGCTTCGTCGTCTCCCTGCTGTTGTGGCCAGTCGACTCAAACAGCGACTTCCGGAGTCTGTGCTTGCATATCTGGTCGCCCTTGTAATCAAACAATACCGAACGCTAGCTCGTGGTGGTCAGTTGGCCGACACGTCAGGGGCAACTGAATCTGATTCCACGGTGGAGTCTGTGAATGCCTCAGCGGAACCGGTCTCACAGGAGACCACCACAGGGACCATCTCTATTGTCACCTCCGTCTGGCGAACGTTTGTTCGGATCGTCGTTCAACGAATCTCACCCACACAGACACCCGGTGAAATTGCTCGAACTGCAATTGACAAAGGATTCCCTCGAGGTCCCGTCCTCCGACTGACGAATGCGTTCCGAACAGTCGCCTACGGCCCAACACATTCGGAAACACTTGTCGAGGAAGCCGAAAGCGCGTTGGATGCACTCGAATCGACAACCGATGGTCCAACCGACACATCCAATTCAGCCTCTCGAGATAACACACATAGAACTGAGGATGGTCAATGAATATGGAGTTTGTTGACCGGCTGCGTGTTGGTCTTCCAGTGGCCGTTGTGGTACTGCTTAGTGTTCTCGGCGTCGTCGCTGTGTTCTTTACTGGTATACTGCCGACTAGCCTTACAGAAACACTTCCGAGGTCAACAGGAGTCGTCCAAACGCTTGTTGGGGCTGTGCTCGTCTGTGCGGGCGGAGTGTATCTACGAGCCGATGACTCTGCTTTTGAGTCTCAACGCGATAATGACTCCACAGGCAGTCTTATTCGTTCAGAAATGCCACCAGAACGTCCAAAGCGACCCCCTCGAATTGTAGGCGAGCAGTTTGATACAGCTTTCGATGACGCACTTCGTGACGTTCGACTCAAAGACGTCTCTTATAGCACGACGGAACCCCATCAGATTCTCTCAGAGACAGTTCAACGGTTGCTAGCTTTTCGTGGGTATGACTCATCCGACATCGACCGACAACTCACTACTGGAGAGTGGACGACAGATCCAGTAGCCCGCGCGTTTCTCAGTGAGTCTGTGGGCTATCCGGTATGGTTCAACCTTCTTCGATGGTCGAAACCGGGGGCTGCGTACCGACAGGCTATCGAACGAACAACACTGGCAATGCAGTCGCTTCTGGACGACCCAAAGACCCCTTCAAGCACCAACCCAAGCTGGTTCAGTGAGTTCCGTGCTGATGTCGAACAGTATCTCGCAGTAGATGCTAGGGCTGAGACCGCTCCAGTACAACGCACTGAGTCGCCCTCGGCGTCGAAGCCACCGGAGGCGAAAAACCGATGAATCACTCCGATCAACGATGGCACGCTGGGATTGGTCTGGCTCTCGTGCTTGCAGGCACAGGTGTCATACTCGGACACCCAAGTCTGCTTGTAGGGGCAATGGCTCCGCTCGGATTCGTCCTGTATGGCGCTGTCTCAACGCCACCTGCTGTTGAGCAAACCGTGAGTTGTCGACGTCAGATCCGACCGACTCGAACGTATGCTGGCGAGCTCGTCGACGTTGAGCTTACGATTCAAAACACGAGCGAGCAACTGCTTGCTGATCTCCGCGTAGTCGACGGCGTCCCTGCTGAACTCGCCGTTGTTGATGGCTCTCCCAGAGCAGGACTGACACTTGCTGGGGGCGACGAAGCGACACTTGAATACACCGTACGTGCACGCTATGGCACCTTCGAATTTGGGTCACTTTCTGCCATATCCCATAGTGTGAGCTCTACGAACACAGACACGGTTGAACTCGCTGTCGAAGGCCACAGTCGGATTCAAGCCATGTACGAACCGGAGTCATATCCACTTGCCGAACGCACTCTCCCGATTACGGGGAATGTGTTAGCTGATAAAGCCGACGAAGGCCTTGAGTTCCACAGCATCAGAGCCTACGAACCAGGAGACCCAGCCAACCGGATCAACTGGCGACAGTATGCACGCGAACGCGAATTATCGACCGTTGAGTACCGCCCCGAAGAAGCCACAGAAGTCCTCGTCGTCGTTGATGTCCGGCCAAGTGCTGCGTATGCACGCTCCGAGTCGGATCCAACCGGTACAGAGCTGTGTGTTGCGCTGGCGAGTGATATTGTCGACAGCCTGTTGGGAGATCGCAATCGCGTTGGTGTACTCACTGTGGGTCTCGATGCGTCGGCTGTCGATGAGACAGACTCAACCAGGAAAAACGGCAGTGACCGACACACAGACGCTGTAGCGTGGGTTTCACCTGCCAATAGCCAGCATACTCGAACAGAGATCGAACAGGTGCTCGATGCAGCCGCTGCGACAGTCCGACCTGGAGCTCCCCAACGCGAGCGAGGTGAGTTTGAGGTGCCTCCTGTCGAGATAATCGACCGACTCACTCAACGGACACAGGTTCTTGTTGTCAGTCCGTTAGCTGATTCGTATCCGGTTGAGCTTGCCCGGCAGATGGTTGCAACGGGCCATACAGTGAGTGTGTATTCACCCGCAGTGTATTCTCATGAGACTGCGGGTGGACAACTCCAGTTAATCCAGCGATCCCTACGCATCACCGAACTCAGAGGGCACACTATCGATGTTGTTGATTGGGACCCCGCAGAACCACTGGCTGTAGCGTTCAATCAACGCAAAAGTCTTCAACGGGGGACCACCCAGTGAGCATCAATACTGCGGCATCGACCGATGAGTCGCTGTTTACCAGATGGAGCCGCCTGATCCGTCGAACTGATAACGGAAGCGCTGCCACACAGAGTGCACAAGTTGCAGGAAC
This sequence comes from Halohasta sp. A2, assembly GCF_056175805.1. NCBI lineage: Archaea > Methanobacteriati > Methanobacteriota > Halobacteria > Halobacteriales > Haloferacaceae > Halohasta > Halohasta sp. A2. The sequence goes on from NZ_JAQFWV010000114.1 coordinate 5,141, forward strand.
CGTTGCAATCGGGACTGTCGGCGTTGGTGGTCTTTTCTATGGCCTGGAGGCGATCGGTGGCGTAGTTGGTGGCCTGCTTTGTGGAGTCTTGTTAGCGGTTTCGATTGCCACCGTGAGACAAGACCACATCCTGGCTTCCGTTTTCGGAGGAGTTGGAGTACTCATTTGTGGAGGGGTCGCTGGTGGGTTACTGGCTGTGGCCGCTCTCTCCGAAGCAGGTGTTGGTATCAACAGTACTGTCAGTGTGTTTGGACTCCCAGCGGTGGTTGTAGGGTTCGGTGTAGCTTGCTTGTGGGTTGCTGGATTTGGGAACGGTGCTGTTGGGCGGACGCTCGGGTTGTTGGTCCGCCTTGGGACGGCACTTGCGGTCACTGCAGTTACTCTGAGTGTCATCTGGATCGATCTCCAATCGATAAGTGAACTCGTTGCTCCCGGTCTTTCTGAACTCTTTGTACCCACGACTGAAACCGGGATTGTTGCTGGATTCGTCGTTGTTAGTTGGCTCGCAGTCGGTGGGATCTGGAGTGCTGTAACTGCACTACCACCTCATTCGGCTGTTCCTCATACATTCCGCCAGCAGTATCAAAACACGACAGAGAGTATTGTGGCGAGAGCCGTGGGTGGGCTTGGCGTCGGGAGCATCGTTCTTGCAATGCTTTCATTTGTGAGTCTTCAAACCGGTGTGGCAGCTGGACTCATTGGCCCAACAATCGGTCGACTTGTTGAATCGCCGTTGGTTCGAACAGCGTTTGTTCGGTTGTGGCTTGTTGGTCTAGTGGCTGTTGTTCTCATACTCATCGCCCGTACGGTAGGCGGGGATGTCATCGTTGGGTCAACACAGTGGTCGGTTTCGGGTATCGTCCTCGGCGGTGGACTGTTTGGAATCGGCGTTCTTGCGGCCGGTCCGGTAACTGAAAGCCTCGCGTCTGTGGCTGTCGCACCATCTCCTGTGGAGACAGCGATTTCGGTTACTGGGCCAACTGCCGTTGGATTGCTCGTTGGTGTCGTTGGTATTGGAGCAATAGGCGTTCCACTCTTTGTGGGCGTGTTGCTTGCAGGCAGTGGCGTCCTCCCGTCAGCAACCGCTGGGCCTCGATTGGCTGGTAGTGGGGTGGTCCTGATGGCTATCGCAATGGCTACTGTTGGGTCCGCAGTGTGGGTTGTACTCGGTGTTCTTGTCGCAGCGATAGTGGTCTGGGATGTTGGACTCTACGGCGTTGGCGTCTATGCAGATCTTGCCGCTCGGACGGTTCATCGTGATGCCCAACAGATTCATTCTGCAGCTACGCTCGTTATTGGTGGGCTCTCGGCACTCGGGACAGGTGTGTTTTATTGGCTTATTGCAGACGTTCGTGTCGACGAAGCCGGTGTTGTACTGGCGGTAGTTGTGTCGACACTCGCCCTTATTGCCGTGAGCCTCTTGTTACGACGAGGTTAACTTCGCTATTCGTCTCCTAACAGAGCCTGTCCAAGAAACACCGACAGAAACGTCAGATTCTGTAGCTCTTGAGCGTTCATTACGGTAAATTTATCTAGCTGAAAATACTATACGGCGTAAGGATTTACTCGTGACGTTTAATTTTATC
>NZ_JAQFWV010000115.1:0-6696 GCF_056175805.1 Halohasta sp. A2
CGAAACACGCTTGATACCTTCTGAGAAACCCTGCGGCATCTCCGTGGTCGTGTGCAAGTTCTTTCATTGCTCTCTTTCTTCAGCCGTGGCAATCAGCTTGCCGGATTAACCCCAGAAGTAGTGCTAGGGGGCTGTAGATGGATCGAATACCGGGAATATGGGCTATGGTGGTGTCCACGCTCCGTTTCAGTCGGTCGCCACCGACGCGAGATTCGGTGAGTATGTAATCTCTTCAAGTGACCGACTCACGACTCCCCAGCCATACTTCTCCCAATCTTCGCTTCGGTCGCCTCTCCAAGATACGGCTCAATAACCGAGTAATCAGACCATCCTCCAATCGACATCATGGTACGCACGTCGACGCCGCGCTCGACGATGTGGTAGGTGGCCCAGCTGCGGCGGAGATCGTGACTAGAGACGGATCGCCATCGATCACCCTGACCGTCGTCGGCCAGCTGCTCGGCGGCTTCTCGAACCCACCGGCGAACGGACGATGTTGCGACAGAGACAATTGGTTCGTTCTCGGTTCGATTCCGTTCGCTGACGAACCGCTGGATGTTTTCTGCAACGCTTTCGGGAACCCATGCGTCTCGGGTCTTCTTGGAGCCACCTTTGGTGTTCTTCCCCTGGACTTCGAGGAGCCAACAGTCACCTCCAGATGACCATCGAAGCCGTTCTTTGGTTGGATAGCCGACTTCATCGGCTCGGAGTCCACACCGGAGCATGAGTTGGATGGCGATCTCACGTTCCCAGTCGGTTGCTCTTGCAGTGGATTCGAGTTGGTCGGCCTCCTCGATGAAGGGATCGAGCAGGCACTTCGTGTGAGTCCCGCTGTCGTCTTTGATTCGAACCATAGCCGCTTATTCAATAGTATGCGGTTAAGAGTTCGGCTCTATTGGCTTGATTTACCCCTAATATGGGGGTGTGGACGGAGATATAGCCGCTTTTTTGAATAAGGCGGTTACGACTACACCCCATGTACCGAGTGAAAGACACACCAGGTTTCCGCTGTTATCTCACACCCCACGTTCCAAAGTGAAGACACACCCCGTTATCGATCTGTATTCTCCCTCTTAGGTTCCGAAAAATAGTATCAGACTGTTGGCGTTTATATTTGGGAGTGCAAGATACAGAGAATGAGTTCAGCAAATTGAATTCGTTGTTCAGTCCTCTTGATTTGGGTTCCAAGCATAGTAGACTACGGCCATCGAGAGTCCCATTGCAACCGCCTCAAAGGCTACAGAATCTCCAATTAGCGTACCAACCGCAAGTAGAGAAATGGCGGACGTAAACCCGGCGATAATAACATATTGGATACGGGATCGATTTCGCATCCAACCATCGAGACGATGGTACAGATGTCTTATGTCGCTCATGATTCATCTTATAATGGGAAGGACAATAATATTCTCCTGACCGATTCGCGCCCTGTATTCAGCAGTCGATTCCTACCACATCTCTGAGTGGTTGTAGACGTATGTGCAAGACTCAGCCTCTAAGTCTTGCATATCAAATTGAAGAACCATCTGTCTGCTATACTATTGAGGATCTGTTGAAATCCCAGTCTTCAGACCAATTCTTAACTGAACTAGTTGATCGATGCAGAAAACAACCGCTTCAATCGAATAATGCCACTGATTTGTTTGGTTCAAAGGCCGCTTTTCGTCAGTAGTCTATTTAGGATACTCTATCGCCTATTGAACTATAACAAATACTTATACTTGTCAAAATAGAAGCTGCATTCATGTATGACCTAACAGGATTTCAGCGAGATTTGCTCTATTGTGTTGCCGCGCTCAACGAGCCATCTGGCGCGGAAATCCGTCGAGAACTCGAAGCATACTTGACAGCTAAGGTGAATCATGGACGACTCTACCCAAACCTCGACGACCTCGTCGACGAGGGACTGATGAAAAAGGAAACAAAGATAACCGGACGAATCTGTATACGCTCACTCCGTTGGGAAGAGAACTGATCGAAGAGCGTCGACAGTGGGAAGACGCCCAACTCGAGGACACTAAAATCGCTCTCAACTGAACTCCTTTCTGAGTTAGTACCTCAACCATTCGGTCCTCTCAGGACGTATCACTGTGTGAGTTCAGGCGAAATCCGTCCCAGATTTAAAACTGGTGAGTTCCTCAATACGGGCTTCGAGGTCTTCGATCTCCTGCTGGAGTTCGGTTGTCTCCCTGGAGTCGACAGCGGCGAGTCGGTCTTTGAGTCCCTGGAGTCGGGATTCTTTCCGCTCTTCGTCGACATCGGCCTTGCGAACGTACTGGTTTTCGTCGATCTCATAAAGGTCGGATTCAGCGAGGTCGGTCACTTCGAGCGCGTCGTCGACTTTGGAGGTGTCGACGGTGGTGACGCGCTCTCGATCAATGCCTTGGTCTTCGAGTAGTTCGAGGACGGTCTCGTCGTCCTTGAGCGTTCGATTGCGTCGACTCGTTCGTTGGACAGAGCCATACTGACCGTGGACAGGTTGGTCGTGGTGGAGTCGATCTAAGAGAAGCGAACGGATCTGTTGGCGGAGATCGTTGGCATTGCGCTGGACATCAGAGCAGAGCGTGTAGAGGTTGACCAGCTCAGCGGTCTCCATCGTTTCGAGGTTGGTCGGCTCGTAGCGTTCGAGGGCATCGATCAGGAGTAAGGCATCGGCGTACAGCGGGAGGTCTGGTTCCTCACGCACGGGTTCGTGGTTTTGGCCTTCGACAGGGAGGTCGGCGTCGACGAGCGAAGAGGGAGTAGGCGAATCGGTGGGTTTCAACACGCCATCGTGTGGGTCGAACTCGAAGAGTGGGTGAATAGAGAGAATAGTAGCGTAGGGTTCGGCATCAGTAGGGAGGCGATCAAGATCGAAGGGCTGTGGAGACTCCGCTACTCTATCGTAGAGAGTCTCAAACTGCTCGCGTTTGAGTGGGATGGTCGTCTCTTGATCGCGGAAGGAAATGAGGAGGCGATGTTCTAGGGCGTCTTCGATGCGGAATGGCTTGTCAGAAAGCGGGGTTCGGAAGGTCGCGTCGGCTGGAAGTTGATCGGTTTCGTCGAGGATAGAATGCCAGATGCCAGAGAAGGGCATGATTAGGCGTTGATTTTGGGATGGGGCGATAAAATGGTAGTGACGTAGTAGGTTTAGCAGTCGATTTCAGTGTGTGATACGCAGGAACACTGTTATGATGATCACGTTCTAATGATGGGATGCGCTTCGTGTTGGAGGAGCGAAGCGTAGCGGAGACCTGACCACGGGAATGTCCCTGTTCTCTGGACATTACCTTTTGTGCTCCTAATGTGAACCTGCTCAGAGATGAGTGATCATAGAGTGACATATGCAAGACTGCGAGCGCTTGTGAAGTATTGCACTGTGTTGCTCCAACTATTCACAACTTTCGCTGGTACCATCTGGAGAATGTTAGCTTAGTACGCCCGGGTTTAGCTACCCGCAGTCGATCTGTTGTAGAAGTCACGCCCAGAGTCCTTCTTGAGTCCCGTCAACGAAGATTCCTCTATCACTTGTGACGGTTACCTCATGCTCAGAGAGTTCGAATGTCAAGGTCCATGATGCAGTACCATGTGATGCCAAGCGCTGAATTGCCTCGGGGCCAATATACTCGTAGAGAGCAAGATCGAGTTGGGAAGGTTCAGTCTCTTTTGCCTCAGCAATAGCTTCGACAATACTCGGAACTGGAGACTGTCCGATGAGACTATCTATGAATTGAGCACGGAAAACATGTTCTCCTATTTATATGTGTCGAACAATGAAGATAACTTAAGAATCAATGGTAGAGTATCGCGCGAGCGTACGGATGAGATCCCGCCTGCACCCTCTTCAAATCTAGGAGAGGCTGGCGAGGGTGTCATAGAACTCTTGTCACACCGTGATGATCGTGCTACCCGGATTGTCTCCGCGTTCGTAGTTGGAGATTGCGACGACGAGACGAAGACACAGGGAGAGAAACACCTGTGCTCGTGCATGGACGCGGCCTCGGGCGTGGGTGCGCCCGAGGCCGCAGATCTTCACTGATTCGTTGGTCCGTTCAACTCCGGTACGGCGATTGTACGTCTCATCTAACGTTGATTGCTTCAGCTGAACGTCCTCGCTGTGTTCCTCAATACGGTCTTCGACCCTGTACTTGATGTCTTTCGGGTCGTCGGTGTTTCGTGCGTTGTACGGAGCGACTGGCACGACGCCTGCGGCCAGCAGGTAGTCGTGCCAGTGGAGCGTGTCGTAGGCGCTGTCACCGACCATCCAGATCGGCTTGGCGACGGCGCCTGCTTACTCTCGGTGAACTCCGCTGCGATTGGGATTTTTTGTCCGGTCGAAACGATTGTACAGCCGTAGCCGTAGTAGTACTCGTCGTCGGTTGGATCATAGCACTTCGATGCGTCTTGATCAGCGGGCATAGCCCTCACGTCGGTTGAATCAATGCAGTAGGTCAAGTCGAGCAGGCCGCGAGCGGCAGCCTGCTCGACGAGTTGGTCGAAGATGTCGTCAACGACGTGTTCAAGATCGGTGAGAAAGCGATCGACCGCGTCTCTTGACGGCGGTCGATCGAAGCCACAGCTCAGCCAGACCATCGTGTTCTGCAGCTCTCGCGCAACAGGGCGAATTCCGTAGATGTCCTTGTAGTAACAGTAGAGAAAGCCACGCATCATCTCAGGTGGTTCGTGATCTCGTGTCCGCCCCGTCTCAGCCGGGGCGAACACGTCGAACTCTTCGAGAAACTCGAAGGAGAGGTGCTCAAACAACGCTAGCGTCTCAGTCTCCACGGCATTGAAGAACGACTCTATCGAAGGATCATCTTGCAGGGTCGCTGAACTCATCCACTTCAGCGTTCACCCTGTTCTTTGGTGTGTTAATCGTTCTATGACACCCTCAGGGGATGCTTATATGCCGACATGTGTGCTCATTTGTATCTATTGGTTCGAAGTAATAAAATTTAATAATATTCGAAGAAACCATTTCTGATTACTAATGTCTATTTGTCGGGTATACATATTTATTCACCTGTGTTGAAAATCAACTGATGAGCTCAAACGAAAGCCTACAGGAGACTGATACTGAAGCTCGATTTGAGTTCAAAAAGGAGGAAGCCTCTGCGTTCAAAACGGAGAAGGGACTAACAGAGGAGACGATTCGCGTTATTTCCGAGGATAAGGACGAGCCAGAGTGGATGTTGCAGCGTCGTCTCCGCGCCCTTGAGCATTTCCAGAACATGCCGATGCCAACCGACTGGCCAGAGGGACCCGATCTCTCAGAGGTCGACGTCAGCGAGATCGTCCCGTATATCCGGCCGGACATTGAGACCCGTGGCGGCGTTGACGATTGGACGGATCTCCCCGATGACATCAAGGATACCTTCGACAAGCTCGGTATTCCGGAACCCGAAAAGAACGCGCTGTCGGGCGTCGGTGCACAGTACGAGTCGGAGATCGTCTACCAGAACATGCAGGAGCAGTGGGAAGAAAAAGGCGTGATCTTCTGTGATATGGACAAGGCGGTTCGTGACCACGAGGATCTCGTCCGAGAGCACTTCATGAACAAGTGTATCCCACCGAGTGACAACAAGTTCGCCGCACTCCACGGGGCAATCTGGTCTGGCGGCTCCTTTGTCTATGTACCCGAAGATACCAAAGTCGAGATGTCGATCCAGGCGTACTTCCGGATGAACTCCGAAGGGATGGGTCAGTTCGAACACACGCTCATTATCGCTGAAGAGGGTTCGGAGGTCCACTACATTGAGGGCTGCTCAGCCCCGAAATACTCCGAGTTCAATCTCCACTCAGGCGGTGTCGAGGTCTTCGTCGGCGAGAACGCTCACGTCCAGTACTCGACGGTCCAAAACTGGTCGAAGAGTACCTACAATCTCAACACGAAACGCGCTATCGCAGAGAGGGGTGGACGAATGGAGTGGATTTCGGGGTCGATGGGTTCGAGAGCGACAATGCTCTACCCTTCAACGATTCTCAAAGGTCGTGGTGCCTCTGACAACCATATCACTATCGCGTTCGCGGGTGAGGGCCAGAACATCGACACGGGCGCGAAGGTCTACCACAACGCTCCCGAGACAAAGTCGACGGTCGAGTCCAAGTCGATCTCGAAAGACGGTGGTCGAACTAACTACCGTGGACTGGTCCACATCGCAGATGGCGCAGAAAACTCTTCGACGGCTGTCGAGTGTGATGCACTGATGTTCGACAACGAGTCGACGTCGGATACAATGCCGTACATGGAGATCAACGAGTCACAAGTCGACGTCGCCCACGAAGCGACTGTCGGCAAGATCGGCGACGAGGACATCTTTTATCTCCAAAATCGTGGCCTGGATGACGACGATGCCAAGCAGATGATCGTCTCAGGGTTCATCGAACCCCTGACAGAGGAACTGCCAATCGAGTACGCGGTCGAACTCAATCGACTGGTTGAACTCGAGATGGAAGGCAGTCTCGGCTAATCTAATGGCTCTTGCATAACTCAGCGAAACACGTTTACTGCAAAGCAGTCAATAAGCCCGCTCAACGGTACTCCGGCGAGGTTTAGCGTCCGTACGAACCCGTAGGTTCGGACGGACTGCTCCAGTCCGGGCTTCGAGAGACCGCGGAACTTCTGCAGCCAGGGATTCACCAGTGACCAGAGGCATTCGACTTGGTTGACATGGACGCCCTCATCAGTGACAAACTCTTCGGAGTGTGGAACGACCT
>NZ_JAQFWV010000116.1:0-6296 GCF_056175805.1 Halohasta sp. A2
AGTTCCTCGTCGAGAGTGTTGACGACAAAATTAAGCAGATGCTCTTCTTCGATCTGGTTGTCTGTTTGGAGTTCTTTCACACCATGTCCAAACAGACACTCCATCTAACCCGATGTGATCGACTGAATCCAGATCTTTTAGTCGACCACTACCGTGACAACCGTTAAGAGGAACTTTGCACTTTATCTATAGACTCACAAGTTCAGTGGCCTACAGTCTGTATAAGGAGAACAGGCATGGAATACACTCACGAGTTGATCAGATGATCTGATTACTATACTTAGAGGACGTACTTACCTGGTCGCTACTCTGAGTTCAGATATATCCGCTTCCTATCTTTGTCTTCTCCCTTAGAACGATCATCAGAGCACACCATGCAAAACAGTCATTGTTGATTTGCCCCTACACTCTAAAGTGACTGATCGTATCTATAGCATCGATGCGATGCGAATCATTGCGATCGTATTCGTCGTACTGATACACACTGACCCGTTTCAGGGTGTTAACCAGTACGGAAATATGATAAACTTTGGTACAAAAACAGTTTCGCGGTTCGCTGTCCCGTTCTTTTTTATTACGTCGGGATATTTTTTTGCACTCAAAACGACTCACCGTGATCCCGCATCATATCTTGGCGCTCGAATCACCAAACTCGCATCCCTCTACCTATTCGGGCTCTTACTAGTCGTTCCGACATTCTTCGGTAGAGATCTCAGTTCTGCGGCGCTTGCCGGTCAGCCACTTCAGGAGAGTGCCATCAGCATCGTCATCGACTACCTTGATCCGGTCGAACTCCTGTATTACGGTACTTCGGTTTCCGAGATCCTTTGGTTCCTCCCTGCGTTGCTTTTCGCACTTCTCTTCGTGTACCTCGTCGAGGTCGTCGAGAAGCCGAGCTATGTACTCCCAATTGCGCTGTGCTTTCACCTTGTGGGACTTCTCGGTTCGACCTATACGATGTTCGTTGACGTGCCATTCGAGATTCGAGATGCACTCTTCTTTGGCTTCTTTTACACCAGTCTGGGATACACTATTCGAAAACGAGGCTGGGAGCCGTCCGAGGAGAAAACTCGCCTCCTCTTCAGTCTCGTCGTACTATTTGTCGTACTGCAATTCGTCGAATTCTACGTCCTCGGCTATCACCTTCGCGGCGAGGCGTTCGGGTCGTACGTCTATGCCCCCAGCTACGGGATTTCAACTGCGCTACTGAGTGCCACGCTCTTTTTGTTTCTCCTCTCAAAGCCGCGGCTGTTCGCCAACACGTCGCTCCCCGAGTGGGGAACCTACGCGGTGGGTATTTATGTTGTTCACCCGACAGTGTTTGCGATCCTGCGAGCTTTGCGTGAGACATTGGAATCGATGGGCTATGCAATCGATTCTATGATCATCTGGCATCTCGTCACGACACCTGCGACCATTGTCGGCGCGCTCGTAGTCTATCTGCTCGCTCACAAGCTCAGGCTGATTGAGATTGGGGGCAGTCATATGCCCGGGAAACCGTGGCTTGAGACTCGCAGATCGAATTAATACTCTAATCTGATTAATCCTCTTCTATCTCACAGATCCCACAGTAACGGCAAGATGAGACGAACCGGGAACTCCTGATCTGGTAGCGATTTTGTGCGAGAGATGCCTTACGAGTTCAGCACGGATTATTTTGACTGCTCGATTTCTGTCAGAAGGGACGTGACTGACTCAGAGGACGGGTCTTGTCATATCCTCTACTTTGTACAGTTATTGATGTGAAATCAAAATCGGTGTGAAATCACAAAGAATACTTAATTACGTCGGAAAGTTCTCCCAGATGACCGATCAAAAGCAGAATCTAAAAGAACTTTTTGCTGGGAATCAGATGACACTGGTCGGGATTGCACTTATTGTAATTGGAAACTCATCTGGTCTATTATTTGGATTTGGTATTTGGTTGGTAGCAGCAGGGACTTTGACTGTTGCTGTTTCCCTTATTCGCAACTGAATATTTTGGAGTGAGTAATTGGCGCTGTGAGTTCAGCACGGATTGTTCGGACTGCTCGATTACTGTCAGGAGTGGCGTGACCGACTCAGAGGTTCCATCTTGCACAGGACGTTCTGATAGAATCTGTATGAGTTAGTTGGTCACGCCCGTGATCAAGCGATGGTAACCGATAAGTCACCGTTTGTATTTTATATGAGTCCAGAATTCATTTTAGCGATTAGCATACGCGTTGGATTGAACGGTAGGTGTGGTCTACGTTCAAAAAATCATAATATGAGAAATGCTTTATTCTGATATTCCTAATTTAGAATGCTGAGAGAGCCGGGGGCACCTTTGAGGGGGCAAAGTCTCTCTCAGCAATTCTACTACTGTACTAATCCTCAAAAGTGTACTCCTAAAACCATTTTGTTGAATCATTATCCAACACAGAAAGGATAGTCCCAGATTAACTCGAAAGGGAAAAACCGAGGGAGTGGAGGAAAGAAACTACCTCTCAGGGGGAGAGGGAATGGGAGTGGTAACGGTGATGGAGAAAACCAATGTCACCCGGGCAGAGGTGTACCATTGATTTCCCCCATAACCGAGTCTGAGTGCCCAGCAGTTATAAAGAATCCTTCTAATCTGTATGATTGTCCAACAGCAGTCATCAACTACCTGAAAGATATGCGCTCGCAGTCTGGCACATCGGGTTTGATCGATTTATCGTATAACTCGATTACGAGGTCTTACGGGTGGGAATTATGACGTTTCGTTTTGAATTGGGATTATGCCAAACTTCGGATCACTTGAGCCTCAAGATGTCCGCGACTATTGGGCTCACGAAGAGCGCGATTTTACGCCTTGGGTTGCCGACCAACTTGACAGCGAAGGGTCCTCTGGACTTGAAAATGCGATTGGGCTCGATATCGAACTCATTGAACGAGAAAAACCAGTCGGCAAATACAACGTCGACATCTTCGCTAAAGTCATCGACGATGGACGAAAAGTAGTCGTTGAGAATCAACTCGCCCGTTCTGACCACGACCATCTCGGGAAGTCTATCGCATATGCCGCTGGCGTCGACGCTGACATCATCGTCTGGATCGCTCCAGAGTTCAACGATGAGCATCAAGACGCGATCCAGTGGCTGAATAACAATAGTCGGGAGAATATCGACCTTTTCGCCATCCGGTTAGAGATTTGGCGAATCGATGACTCTCCACCAGCAGTTCGTCTCAATCCCATTGAGGAACCAAGCGAATGGAAAGAGAAAGCACAACGATCGAAAGGAGAACTTTCTGATCGAGAAACCCGCCGTGAAGAGTTTTGGACTACGTTCCGTGATCGAATTACCGAAGAGCAAACACCGTTGCGTGCACGCAAGCCAAGCTCTCGACACTACTACTCGAATCCAATCGGAACCTCCGGATTTCATTTATCGTTCCTCTTTGATCGGAAGGCAAGTGAGCGCGGCATCACGCTGTATATCGAAGACGATGAGGAGGCATTCTGGGAGTTCATCGATGATCAAAACCAGATTGAGGAGGAAATTGGTCAGTCACTGGAATGGGTTGAGCCTAAAGAGACACGGACGGGCAATATGCGCAGCGAGCTTCGACTCCGGACGGAAGGAACACTTGATGATCGAGAAAACTGGGAGAAGCATATAGAGTGGTTCTTAGAATACGGAGAACGATTTCATGAGGTATTTGGTCACCGATTACGCAATCTAAGATAGGTTACGTCTGACCTGGTTTTCACCGCACAATAGATTGTGAGTCGTGTGTACACTTATCCATTCATGTTTGAAACGGGAGAACTGCAGTTGTGGCTTCTTTCCCTCTGTCCCTGCTGGAGACGTTTGCAAACGTCTCACGGTACCACCGTATGAGTTCGTTTATATTGGGTTGTGTCTCTCAACGACTCCGCTTCATCGCTTGGCAGAGATCATTTAGAACAGGGTGTGACGGGGACCGGGGCTGCCTCTGACAAGCTATCTTTCTGTGTTATACTGTTTATATATTGTGATAGTAACAAAATATCACTAATCAAGTTGAAAATCAGGGTGCTTGAGGACATCTTCGTAGTAGAAGGGTAGATGGTAAATTGAACACCATCTCGACTTTCACAAAGGACGGTAACCGTCTGATCGCTTACCTAACTCCCGACGAACGAACCACGTACAAAGTTAACAGAGGAGTAAGTATAGCCAGTACGGTAGCTGTATAATCCCCTCACCAATCTCCTTGATTGGCTTGTTGCCTTCGATGGTATCACCTGCCAGGAGGAACCCAACCGGCACATCGTAGGTTTCTTTGAACTCTCGGACTGCCTCAAGCGACTCCTCGCGGTCTCGTGGCTGATACGCCAGCCCGATCGGGACAGGGATGCGATCCACCTCAAAGACAAAGTCGACCTCGCCTTCTCGTCCACGCCAATACTGAACTGACGGTGCGGCATCGTCTCCTTGGACAGTATTAATCCCGTAGGAAAACCGCATTGTGTGGTCGAACGCCGCAACTCGAGCGAGATCGGCCTCGCGATCGAAATCGTTGCGGACAGTCGACGCATTGCCGTCCGACAGCGCGGTCACCAATCCTGTGTCACGCACGTAGAGTCGCACCGACCGCGGGCGACTGTTATCGTACTCGGTAACACCGGTCAACAGGTACAGTTTCGAGAGTGCTGGTAGATAGCTATCGGCAATGGTTCGCCGGTCGACGTCGAACCGTCGCCTTCGCAGATGTCGTCGAGCGATTCAGCATACTTTGAGGTGGAGCCTCCGGCCTCAAGGAGCGACCGAAGGGAGCGAGTAGGCCGGGGAGGAAACCGACATGATACTGAGTAACTGTTAAGTTTCATCTCACCGTACAAATTACTAGTGCTATGCTGGCACAAGTCCCGCACAGTACGGGCCGCAGTAGCCCGGCCATAATGGTGGGTTCGCCGACCCCGAAGGGCGTTCGGTAGGCAGGGCGTACAAAACGCCCAGTCGCGTCAACTGACGGCGAGGACCACATCAAAGCCCTACCCTCAACGAGCGAGCCTGTTAGTGCGAGCGAAGTAGGGTAGGGTCGGTTACATATTGATTACTCTCAGCGACCGGTTACTGGTCTGTCTCAGTTGTCGACTACCTCTCACGACTATAGTGGTGGTCTTACGCCTTGAATTTGTTTTAGATACTTTTGGTCTACCAACGCGGTACTCAGGGTATTCCAGTTGCCATATTATACCGTCTCAGTTGTAATCTTTCATGTATTATCATTTATAAATCATCGGTGTTTAACTTCCCAGTTATAATGACTGATCGTATGGGGACTGTCAACGGGGCAAGAATCGGGGCAAAGATACGACGTTTCATCACTAACATTCCAGACGGGAGTCGAATCTCAGATACTGCGTTTAAAAGTCGACACCGGGGTGTACTCACGGGGACGGCCCTGCTACTCCCATTTATTTTCGGAGTTAGTCGACTCACTGGAACCGAGCCGATAACCGGGGCCGAACTACCCACAATTCCATTGGTGCACTCTGTGGCCGGGGTGGGGTTGATTGCGGCTCTCATTGGAGCGGCTGTGATTCCGATTTTCCCCCGACGAGTTCGAACGTCGCTCGCCTCATTTGCATTCATGACCTCTGCGGCGGTGTTAGCGTATTTTACTGGTGGCTTTATTGAAGCCCATTTTCTCTACTTCGTCGGTGTGGGCGTTGTTGCCCTCTATGAGGATTGGGTTCCGTTTGGAGTCGCAATTGGGTACGTTGCAACTCAACACAGTGTATTCGGTCTCCTAGAGTGGTTTACGGTATACAATCACCCTGCAGCAATGTCAAATCCCGTCGTCTGGGGAGGGATACACGCTGTGTTCGTCAGTATGCTCTCAGTGGCGATTCTCACACAGTGGCAATCGTTGGCGATCGCCCGTGATGAAATCGAAGCACAGTTCGAAGAAGTCAAACAGGCCAAGCAAGATGTCGAAGAGCAGAATAAAGAAGCTCAAAGACAACGCAATGAAGCTGAAAAACAGCGACAACAGGCCGAACGCCAGCGCGAGCGTATGGCTGAACTCAACACACAGTTGGCAGACTCCTATGGAAGTGTTATCGCTGCGTGCGCCAACGGTGATCTGACACAACGACTCGATGAGAACGTCGACAATGAAGCGATGGCCGATATCGCACACTCGTTTAACAATATGGTCGACGAATGGGAGCAAATGCTCTGTTGAATAGATGCTGAGTCACGGTTACAGCGGTTCACACAGTGGTTCTATGTTGATGATGGCGAACATCAGGACAATTTCACGGAACTGCCGATACCAGCCCAGCGCTCGCACGGCGTCGC
>NZ_JAQFWV010000117.1:0-6274 GCF_056175805.1 Halohasta sp. A2
TTGCTGATCTTGATCGTATCGGATAAAATTGAACGTCACGGGTGAATCCTTACGCTGTACAGGATTTTCTGCTAGATAAGGTCTACGTCATGTGAGTTCTCTGCCGATATTTCTTGGACAGGCTCTATAGACACCCTTGTTTCGTCGTCAAGGCTAAACGGCACTAACTACTCTTTCGAACAACAGTAAATAAAATAATTGAAAGACTACTCGCTGAAGGCTTTCTTCACTTCATCAAAAGTAGCAAAATCGAAATTAACTACGTCTTCTACAGCCTGGTCAATGTTCTCTTGAACTTCTTCTTCTGTTTTGTTTTCCCAGGCTGATGTACCGCTCATATCTACGTAAATGAATCGCAGGGTAATCAGTATTTCGACGGTTCTATATGATTGTCACACTGAAAAAATTGCCGCTATGGGACGAGATTATTCGTGTCGAACTATCGAAGACATATACTAACAAATTCTCATTGCAGTTGAGCCATTAGTCTGGGCCAAGTGGATGCGTTCAATTCGTTCTTTTAAGCTCGGAGCCACAGTTAGGACAGAAGCGTTCGTCGCCGTCCAGCAACCGGAGACACTCGACACAAACGCGATTGTTCGGTGAGATGGCGATGTCTTCGAGGAAGTCCATCGCGGTCCGATCGTCGAAACCTGGTCGGTAGCCGTCAGCATAGCCGGGAAGTGTTGAGGCCCATTGGACAGTGCCATCGTCATCGACAAGCGCGATGTTACCTGCAATATTGAGTTTTCCATATCGTCTGAATCCCTCCGAAGGGGTGGGCTCAATGGACTGGCTGAGCGAACGATTCCTTTTGAGATCACGTTCGTAGACCTCTTGTGGGGTCGAAGAATGTACCTCTCCGGGAAAATCGGTGATTAGTCCGTGCTGTTCATCGATTCGCTCGATTTCAACTAGAATGTCGTGGGAATCGTGAAGCTTTCGCAACAATCGGAGGGTGTGTTCGTGTAATTCTTCGATGTCGGCGTCAGCATAGTATCGTACTCTCATTGTAACCTACGCGTGAGAATCATGACTGTAGCATTGTTCTGTTTTGGTTGATAACACGTCATTTGTTGTCTAGGGGTCATAATGATAGACGTATGGGTGGCTTGTTTTCCCCTTGGGAACGATCTCTGACAGAATCTCATTGAGCTGATCTTCAGTTGGTGCCGTAGCAACAACCTGTCCATCATAGATCCCAACATACGCTTCGTTGAGGCCGAGTTCGCGGAACTCTCGACCGAGTCGCCGGGCGTTTGCCTTCCCGAGTTGTTGGTGATAGACACGTGCTAATTCGTCGGTTTTGTCCTTGAGTTCCTCTATCTCGTCGGCAAATCGCTGGCGGTTCTCTTTGTTCTTCGTATAAAACTTCACACGCTCAGTGTCACTACGCTCGGGTTCGTCTTTTGGAGGGAGCGTTTTAGCGATACCAAACTTGTGTTTGGCTTCCTCATAGATGGTTTCTGGATCATCGGTAATCATCTCCATAGCCATTCCTGCGAGCATATCGGCACGTTCTAAGCCGTCTGTAATGATCCGCCCATTGTATGGGAGTAATACGACTGATGTCATTGCAACAGGGAGTGCTTCTTCAGGAAGTGTGTCGGCATAGTCATCATAGACACCTGTGACCTTGTAGGCCCGTGGTTCGTCTGGATCCAGAAATACAGTCCCGTCTTCGAGGTGTTCGACGACAAAAAACTGGCCCTCTTTGTAGTTCTCCCAAGATTTGATCTGGCTGAGTTGCGGCTGAGAAAACTCAGTAGGATTCTCTCTGACGAAATCCTCAATAATCTCGACTGCATTCTCTTCTTGATAGAGTCTCTCGTGAAGCGGCCGAATATCGTCAATGAATGCATTCTGAATTCCTTCGTAGGTATCAACTCCCGGCATAACACCGAACTGATTGTTTGCGTACACAAGCAATTGTCCCTGTAATTGAAGAAACTGGCTTGCTTCGTCTGGATCGAGAACTGACGGATTGGTTTTGTCACCGGGGCCTGGAACCAAGTCGACGCCCTCCTCTTCGAGTCTGATAAGGATTTCTTCGATAACTGCATCGTACTCTTCAGGAGAGACGTCTGCTTGGTCGAGTGCGCTATCGGGGTCGATTCGGCCCTCAACACCCTCTGTTGCCGCTGTAAGTGCGGAAAGAACAGCATCGGATTCCGGTGATAAGGAATTAATGATCTCTTCGAGTTGTTCTTGTTCTACTTCTGCCGGTAGTAGGAACTCACCCACGTCGAGACTCTCAGCCTCAGTAGGTTCCCAGTCGGAGGGAGTGTCGCTACCCATAGAGGAATTCCATCTTCCACAAGCAAAATTTGTTCCGTCACAGTGCTGGGAATTTGTTAGACATCGTTGGTCGAACGTTCGTTATTCGAGTACTGTCTCACCACTGACGACGGATTACCCTGTCAGATCGAAGTCTTGCTGCCACCGCCATCAAGAGAGTGGACAACTAGCGATATTGACGTGCCCGTCGGGAGAGGGAATTCGAATCTCCAAGGTTACCGACAGTGATCATATGTATTGTGTACAGAGCGCGAAGAAATGAACCTCGATTTTGAAAGGAAAAATACCGAGATACAGAACGATCTCCGAATTGGGGATGCTAATTCCCCCGCGCAGAGTCTAACTTAGATCTCCATACTCGGTGGCTGCGCGCTTGAGACCGAACTGGATCATGTCGTCAAACTGTTGGAGTCGCATTGGATGAACATTTTCACCGAGTACTCGAAGAAGGTGCTCAATGTCATCGTCGGATAGCGGATCTGGTGAGTCAAGCTCGGTTGTCGGGTCCCAATATCGAGGCGATTCTGGGAAGGAATGGTCAAGGATACGCTGCATTCCTTCGACATAGTGGAGATCCTCAGTGGTGTCTTGAGATTGTAAAATGTGGTCATAGAGGTTGATAGCGGCGTTCGCATCAGCAAAGGTGACATGTATGAGTGCCGAGGCGGCCCAGAATTCATCGTCAGCTTCGGCACGGGCAAGTATGCGATCTGCGACGGCTTTGTCTTGGTGACCAATACCCCAACCGAAGGCAGCTGATTCCTCTGCTGCAATGTCTTTGTCATCCTCTCTTGTTATTTCTCCAAGATAATCGAGTGCCCACGTTGGAATTTCATCAACGTCGTGACGAAGACGTGTGCGAATAATACACCGCCCGAGAATATTCGCAATTAACATCGTACAGTGATGGTCGCCTACAGCAGGTGGGTAGGCATCGGCACAATCCTTCAAAAACGACCAATCTGGCTCATGATCGACAGCGGCAGCGTCAATGACTTTGAGTGTCTCTTTGAGGTAGTCCCACAATACGTCACGAAAGAGGTCACCGCTCTGGTCCAGTGCGCTGTCTAGTGTTGTGTTCCAGTTAGCAAGTAAGGTGTAGATGTCGGCTTGATTGCCTTCAGTTGCCTCTCTGAGTGCCTGTTTTAGCGGTTCAGTATTGTGGGTCATGAATGACTATGGGTTAGATTGTCTGTGCAAAACGGTTTCGCCGGTGACAGTGACATCTTCGCCCGCCGTGAACGACTCGGGTTCCTGCTTGCAGAAATATGAATAGTAGCTCTTGCCTACTCTGGTGAAACAACTGCCTGAAATCTGATATCGGTGGATTTGGAGTACAACATATTGAGGGTGTGTGCAGCATCGTCAGTATGTTTGTTTCGTCACGATACCACTGAATTGTCTGATTGCTGAACCCGTGAATTGAATGACCATGCCACCGACATCTATATCAGTATGAAAAAAGTATGAATGGATATGCCAAAACACAAACGAAAAGTCGGAGATCGGGGGCAGGTGACGATTCCGAAGGAACTGCGGGACCGTCGTGGCATCGAAGGCGGTGACGAAGTTGAGTTTGTCGAAGTGAATGACGAGATAATAATCAAACCGCCAACAAATAAGGAACGGCTTGCTGAAGGATACCGAA
This sequence comes from Halohasta sp. A2, assembly GCF_056175805.1. NCBI lineage: Archaea > Methanobacteriati > Methanobacteriota > Halobacteria > Halobacteriales > Haloferacaceae > Halohasta > Halohasta sp. A2. Next base: position 3,947 of record NZ_JAQFWV010000117.1, read on the forward strand.
AGAGAGCCGAGCGGTCTCGTGAGTTGGCTGAAGAAATGGAAGATGCCTCCTCAGAAGCAACCAGGCATCTCGGCGACGCGCCCGGTTGGAGTGAGTGACTTCTGGAGTCAATTGTGCAGCTACGCCGCGGCGACATTGTCATTGTTGAACTGAACCCCACGAAAGGGAGTGAGCAGCAAGGAAAGAGCCGGCCCTGTGTTGTCATCCAGAACGATGTTGGGAATCAGTACTCACCGACAACCATCATCGCACCATTCACAAAGCAGTACACGCCTGGAGACACGTACCCGTTTGAGGTGGAAGTACTGGCTTCGGATACTACCCTCGATCACGATTCAGTGGCAGATCTAAGCCAAATCCGGGTTGTCGACATCGACGAACGCGTGAACAAGAACATTGGATCTGTCTCGTCATCAGACATGGCAAAAATCGACTCGGCAATCAAAAATAGCCTCGGCATTTGAGCGAAAAGTTCCATCAGTGTATACTCTGTACAGACCGATTCAGACCGTCACAGGGTGTATTGGTAGCCGATTCCTGACATCCTTACATGAGGTCTCCGACTACTGAAAGGCGATAACTCACAGTTGTATACTACTACTAGTTCTGCGAGAGTTCACTACCACAGGTCGGACAGAATTTTTCATCTTTCTACAAGCAGGAAACCGGGCCGTTTACGGCCCGGAGGAATGCGACACTTAGCTGTCTGTCCCACTACTGCGTTTCGTCGGTGTCCAGTGCTTTCGCACCTTCCAGCAACAACCCTTTCCACGTATATCCTCGCCGGTCTTTGATCTCGCTCAACTGTTCGTGTTGGTCGTCCTCGACCTCTACTCGAATATATTTGGTCATGCATATGTTTGTTATCCGTTTGTTTTATATGCTTTGGTTGCCTACACTGTACTGTCGGATGACTGTCGGACCAACCGCCACAAAGACTCTCGAAGCCACGCTCGCGCCACCAACGGCGCACAAAGAGCGTCGACTTCTCCGAACGGTGGCGACCTACCGCCGCGCCCTCGAAAATGCCTTCGAGAGTGGTGCGGATACGCAGTCTGCAGTCAATGATGTCGTGACGCCGTACACGCTCACGTCCTACGCCAAAGACGCTCTCAAGAGCTACGTCCCGAAACTGCGGGATACCTACAACGCTTCGGAACTCGAAGACGACCACCCCGTTCGGTTCACGAATCGTGGCTTCCGTCTCGACCATTCCGAGGACCGTCGACATGAGTTCTGCTGGCGTGTCCCGCAGGCGGGGCGTGGCAATGCGTTCTGGATTCCGTTGCGGATCAATCCACAACAGCGTGAGTTGTGGGACGATCTGTTCGACGGCGAGCTGTCGGTCGGTGAGTTCCGACTGCAACACAATCGGACCAATTGGGTGTTGCACGTCACCGTCGAGTACGAGATCGACGGCGCAGAGATACCAGACGACCCAACACCAGTTGGCTTTGATATCGGCGAATCCAAACTCCTGACAGGCTGTGCCCTGACGGAGAACGGAACACCGAAAGAACCGTTCATCTTCGACGGTGGCCGCGCCCGACAGCTCCGAAAGGAGATGCACACCACGCTGAAACGCCTGCAAGGACGCAACTGTGTGGAGTGGCGACGTGATGAGCGATTCGACCACTACCAGAACGCACTCACGGATATCGTCGAGAAGGCGTCTCGGCAGGCAGTTGAGTACGCCCAGCAGTTCGACGATCCTGTGATCGTTCTCGAAGACTTGTCGTACATCCGTGAGAATCTGGATTACGGTTCGTACATGAACCGTCGACTGCACGGCTGGGCGTTCGCTCGGCTCACAGACCGGATCGAGGACAAGGCCGCCGACGCAGGTATCCCGGTTCGGTTCGTAAATCCAGCCTATACGTCTCAGACGTGTCACGCCTGCGGCCAGATCGGTCGACGTGGTTCGCAGGCAGAGTTCCGGTGTACGAACGACGAGTGTTGGGTATCGGAGTATCAAGCAGACATTAACGCGGCGGCCAATATCGGTGGTCGCCTTGACCCGTGGGGAGAGAGCCTGCCTTGGAAACCGGCAGGCGATGACTCGCTACAGGATGGGAGCGGTTGTGACACCGCCACAGGACACCACACGCCGAGTCCGAAACCCGGACAGACGACGCTTGTGGCCTTTCAGTCCTGAAACCTCCCTCGACGCGAGGCTTCCCTTGTAGGAAGCCCCGCCGTTCACGGCTGTCTCTTACCCATAATTCAGTGACAGAATCTAAAACTAACTAAATAAGGTCTGAAAATAAATAATTGGTCAAAATTAGTATATTATTCCGACGGCCTACGATAGGACTGGATTATACTCAG
>NZ_JAQFWV010000118.1:0-6064 GCF_056175805.1 Halohasta sp. A2
CGATAAAATTAAACGTCACGAGTAAATCCTTACGCCGTATAGTATTTTCAGCTAGATAAATTTACCGTAATGAACGCTCAAGAGCTACAGAATCTGACGTTTCTGTCGGTGTTTCTTGGACAGGCTCAATAGATATCTAATTTGTGGGAAACGATAGCAAGACATACGGAAACCTAAGATTAAGTATCCGTAACTACTTTCGCAAATCGATTGTAACCGGGACTGCGATTGTTCTTCCCGTTCTTGTAACTACAATCATATTTCTATTTATTGTCAACTTTATTTCACAGCTACTGAATCCATTTGTCGTCCCGATTCAGATGGGGCCAGGGAATACGTCTCCACTCGTCTCAAAACTGATAGCCATTGTCGTGCTGTTCGGCATCATCATTATCGTAGGCGCGTTCACCGAATCTCGCGTCGGTGGCGACCGACTGAAACGGAGCTTGGACACCACCATGGCACAGATTCCTGGTATTCGATCCATCTACAGCCCGCTAGACCAGATCAGCACGATGTTGCTCGAAGGGGATACCCAGAATTTCGAGGACGTACTCCTCGTGGAGTATCCGAAAGAGGGGTGCTATTCGATAGCATTCCAGACGTCACGTCCCCCAGAGATGATTGAACGGGTAACCGAAGAGGACGATATGCTCACAGTCTTCCTGCCGATGGGGCCAAATCCATTTATGGGAGGGTTCATTCTCCATCTGTCCGAGGACGAGGTCTACCGACTTGACCTCTCCGTCGAGGAGGGAATTTCGTCGATTGTCTCCTTCGGCGTCGCGGTCGAGATCGACGATCATCCACCAGATGTCCCCGTCGACCTGGACAAAATAAAAAAGACGGCTGATAACGGGATGTAAAATCGGGTATCCAGAGCCTCCGTCATTTCGAATGTGACCGGGCGATAATAAGTGGTTCCACGCTCTGTATCTTGTACGCCAATTTCGGATAAGAACAACCCGATACGTTACAGTACGCCCCTATTTTGATCGATCTGATTCCATCGAATCTGGAGATAATTCTGTGCGAGATACGCGCTGTGTATTCAGCAGCCGATTCCTGCTAAATCTCATAGGAGTTGAAAAGGTATATGCAAGACTCATTTTCTATATTTCGCACACTATTTCAGCAGGTCGCTAATCCGCCGCATTGGAACTTCTGAAGATCGGCCTACCGATCTGCGGTTGTCGTTACCGTTCTTGATCGGTTGGCCGGATGAGCATCTCATTAACGCTGACATGCTGCGGTTGGGTCACGGTGTACGCAATCGCACGAGCGATATCCTCACTCTGGAGCGGTGTTATCGAGTCAAGAAAGCCGTCTTCAATTTGTGTTTTGATTTCTTCGTCAGGGATGTGTTCCGGGAGTTCAGTTTCGACTGCACCGGGTTCAATAATCGTCGTTCGAACACCCCCAGTAGTAACCTCCTGACGGAGCGCTTCAGTGAACGCGTTAACACCGAACTTCGTCGCATTGTACCCTGAACTGTTGGCGTTCGCCTTCCGACCGGCCGTCGACGAAACATTGACAATATGACCACCGCCTTGCTCCTGCATCACTGGGAGTACAGCGTGAGTGAGATTCATCAATCCCAGCAAATTCACTTCGACCATCTGCCGGAAATTCTCACGGTCAGCTCGCTCAACAGGTTCTAGCAACATCACACCAGCGTTGTTCACGAGTACGTCGATCGAACCGAACTCTTCAAGAGTCGCTTCGACGAGCGCGTCAATGTCGTCTTCATCTGTGACATCAGTCGGAACAGCAAGCGCATCACCACCTGCGGATTCGATGTGATCAGCAAGCACTTCAAGTTCATTCTCCCGGCGGGCAGCGAGAACCACACTCGCCCCCCGCGAAGCGAGGGATTCGGCCGTCGCCTCCCCAATCCCGGACGACGCGCCAGTCACAATCGCTACGTCTCCATCCAGTTCAGAACCAAACTCTGCTGACATCACTTCCTACAACACCACCAACGACAATAAATGCGATGCTAGCCTGAATGAAAATTTACTACGTGCATGAACCGAACGCAAGACTTCACGCGTCGTTCGAATTCGCACCTCACTACTGCGCAAGTATCTCTAAACAGGTCGATGAGCCACGTGTCGCAGAGACGAGTTGGCACTCAACGCAGCCGAGGAGGTCCAACAACAACGATTGAAAAACACCCAACTCGTCTGCGAGACCTTTCGCCGTCACGTGCTGACGATACGCCTCCTATTCAGCAGTACTCACAAGATCTCGTTAGTTCTTGTCAGTAGTGAGGTGCGAGATACAGAGGATGTATTTTGCATGCGTTTGCCGGGTCTATTCAGAAGTTGGTAAAAACCGATGCTCTACTTAGAGGCTGAGGTACTAAATATCGGCCAAAGCTTTTTTTAGTTCTAATCAAAACAGCCTATCCCGAGAATGATGGTTGCCTCTCCCAAACCATCTGTAGCCCCCATTCTCGGCATTTCGACTCCCACAACACCTGTATTCGCAGTCTTTCACCCTCATCGTTTTGCGTGATCAGATGGTCGCTGAAGAAAGATCTGCCTGTCGGAGAATCATTCATTCTGTGTCAAGACTCTATTTTCGTTTTTTATGCACTGTGGTCAGATTTTTATAAGTAAATCGGAATTTTGACTACTTGACACCGGATCAATACAAAACGGAATGAGAGGGGCCAATGCCCCCACATTGCCCTCCTCGGTAGAGATATTACATCGTAGGGTGCCCCCGTACCTCTACCAATCAAGCGTTCCATGTCAAATATAAAAGCAATTACGATTAAATATGATTAATCACGCATATGCTGTAATCACGCATATGCTAATTTCTTACTTGGACACATTATATGAGGATGATAATTCAGGTGTACTTCTAATGATTCAGTTCAGATTTTATCGCACTATTTGCGCCCTGTATTCAGCAGTCGATTCCTACCACATCTCAGAGTGGTTGTAGACGTATGTGCAAGACTCAGCCTCTAAGTAGAGCATTGAGTCACGTAACCACCTTCTTCACAATTCGATCAACACCAAAGTCAGTCGAGATCGATCCCAGCCTCTCGGAGTTTGTCGGCTTCCCACTGTTGACGCTCTTCGATGAGTTCTATACCCAGTGGCGTGAGTGTGTACAGATTTGTCCGACCGTCTTTTTTCTCCTTGCTGAGCAGCCCCTCCTCAAGGAGGTCGTTAAGATTGGGGTAGAGGCGTCCATGATTCACCTCAGTCGAAGAATACTCTGCCAGCTCAGAACCGATTTCCAAGCCAGATGGCTCGTTGAGTGCGGCGACACAATATAACAGATCCCGCTGAAAACCAGTTAGTTCGTGCATTGGTTGTATTTCTAATTTAGTTGAGGTAAATAATGCACGGAACTCAGTGAAAGCACACCATCACACGTAGACACTGAACCACTCCGGAGCCCCCGTATACTCTGCCCAACACCGCTTGTGACACGCTTCGCCACGGGCGTTTGGAATCGCCCGATTGAGATCGACCATCTCCCCGTAGAGATCGCACTCGGCGCGGTGCCCCATCTGCCGGGTCTTGACATCAAGATCCTTCACCTCGATGTAGAGCTCGTGGAGCGAACGGGGCGTCAGCCGGATGAGAACTTTCTCTCGGTCATCTGGATCTCGTTTCTCCGGGCAGTACGTCAGTATCCAATCTTGCCCCTCCTCGCCGTCGCCTCCAGGACCCAACGAGATTGTCTGGGCAAGTTCGTCGGGGACATAGTGCCGTTGTCCCTGGACCGGGGGTAATGACCCGAAGGACGGGGGTTCTCCGGGTCGATGTCGTTGTCGTCAGTCATACTCGGATGATGTGATCGTACACTTGCTCAGTAGTCTGGATGCTTCGGTGTCGCAGTCGGTTCCGCACATCGTACAGTGTGTTACCCTCCTCGGCGTTCATCATCCGATAGGCGACACTATGGCGGAGTGCATGAGGCGTCACGTCACCCGACTCGCCACGGGTGCCGTTGAGGAGGTACGGCTCGACGCCCGCCTCCTCGGCGACCTTCGAGATCACATCCCGAACGCCCTGCGTAGTGATCCGGTCGCTTGACCGTGAGGGGAACAGCGCGGGCGATTCTTTCCAGCGGCTGTTGAGATACGACGACAGCAACCGTGCCACATCTGAGGCGAGCTCAAGGGTGGCCGGTGCTGGCTCGTTATCGTTCGGGTAGTCCTTCTGGATCTCTGTCGGCAGATACAGAGCGCTGTTGCCTGCGACCAATTCGCCAACTCGGAGACCAGTGTCGTACATGAGCGCGATTATAGCCTCGTTGCGCTGCTGGAGGTAGTCGGCACCAGTTGAGTAACACGCTGAACGGAGATCGTCGACCTGGTCGGGAGTGAGCCACACTTTTGCACGAACTTTGGAATCTATATTTTGAGCCATTTGAGCGAACGCTCTTTATATACGAACCATCCGCTATAGCCACTTAACTTTGGAGTTTAATAAGGGAGTCCAAAGATCGGCTGAACCGTGGGTCAACCAGTGAAACAACAGAAAGTCTGCTGACATTGCTACCAGCTGGCGTGCAAGATATAGAGGGTAAGCGCAGCATCAGCCGGTGTATCTGGAATGTCTAATTCGAAATTCCAAGCGGACGTTCTCGTGTGTATATACTCCGATAATTGTTAAGGAGAATATACGTACCCCATGACTTGATAACAATTCTATGCAACTTACTATCTATGGGAGTTACAGGGATGAAAGAGGAGCCGAGGATCGTTCTCCAGCCTAACGGGAGTATCTGCTATCTAAACCAGGCTGCACGATCCCTTTTCAGAACTGATCCAGATCACTCGATAGTTGGCAGCTCAATCTGTGAGTACATTTCGTCCACATATCAGACAGCGTTACTCAAACAGTTTGAACGTATCGAGAGCGGAGATGCAGCAGCAATGGGGCTGACGGTGAAAATGAGTCCCACAAGCGACGATTCTCATAAATTTATCGCGCTGACTACACCCGTTGAGTGGAACGGAAATGAACAAATTCAGCTTCTACTGTTTGACACTGGTGGAGTATTGCCGACCGGTCTTTCCGCACAGACGATGGATGAATCGCCAATTGGAATTACTATCGGTGATGCCACGCTTGATGACGAGCCGCTCGTCTTTGTTAACGACGGATTCTGCGAACTGACCGGGTATGAGCGTGAAGAGATTCTCGGACAAAACTGTCGATTTCTACAGGGCGAAGAGACAAATGACGCTACTGTCGCAGAGATTCGGCATGCAATCGATGCCGAAGAGTCGATTACCACTGAACTTCGCAACTATCGGAAGGACGGCACGATGTTTTGGAACCGACTCACTATCACGCCTATCGAGGACGAAACAGGGACTGCCACGCATTTCCTTGGGTTTCAAGAGGATATCTCCGAACGTAAACTCTCCGAAGAGAAAAAAGCACTTTTCGAGATGCAGGCTGATTCGACTGAGCAGGCTGTTTTCATCACTGACGCAGACGGAACGATTGAGTACGTTAACCCCGCATTCGAGGTGACGACCGGCTACTCAGCCGAAGAAGCTATTGGGGAAACCCCACGGCTTTTGAAATCAGATCTACAGGGTGAGGCGTTCTATCGGGATTTGTGGAAGACGATCACCGCCGGTGAAGTCTGGGAAGCAGAACTGACGAATCGACGTAAAACCGGTGAATTGTACCAAATCTCTCAGAGGATCGTTCCAGTGACCGATCCTGATGGAACCATTACTCACTTCGTGGCCATCGAAGAGGACATAACAGACGCCCAGTTCATCGATCAAGTACTGTACGTAATGGATCGCGTATTGCGGCACAACGTTCGCAACTCCGTGACGGTGATAAATGGATATGCTGATCTGCTTGAATCCGAGTTAGATACTGAAGAACATAAGACGGCTGTGCAAGTGATTCGGGAACACGCCAACAAGCTGGGGAAGCTAGAGGGTGTCATACAATTCATCTCATACCACAAGCTTCGTCCGCCCTGGATTTTCACCCTGTTCGTAGTTCGTGATTGCAACTATTACTCGGAGACACAGTCCAAGGAATGCTTGTACCCGAGCATG
>NZ_JAQFWV010000119.1:0-6033 GCF_056175805.1 Halohasta sp. A2
GTTTAGCTAGCCGACGACACTGCTCAACGAAGTCGAGGAGATCGATCTCCATGGGCAGAGTCGAATTCCTCGGCTTCACGTTTCTAACCCGTGATATCAGCCGAATAGATCGCTATTCAACAGAGCAATTTCGACAGCGATGTTGAACGAACGCTCGCACAGAAATGGGAGCGATCCACGACTGATTGGGAACTCCGACGCGAGGATGATGTCCTGGATCTGGGCGCGGAAGTGATGCTCCCCGACTTTGCGATTGAACACCCTGATGGTCGACGTGTAATCTTTGAGATCGTCGGCTTTTGGACGCCGGAGTATCTCGAAGAGAAACTGGCGAAGATACGGGCTGCTGACCGCGACAATCTCATTGTTGCTGTTTCAGAGCGACTCGATTGTTCGTCCGAGGACTTTGAGGGGATGGATGACCGTGTGCTCTGGTTCAAATCCGGTATTCACGTCTATGACGTTGTAGAGTTAGCTGAGGAATATGCCACATAAGCAGTACAGAGTGAGACTGGTTCTAATCTTCACGTAGCTCTCAGCCACTCTAATCGTTAACAATACAGGTTTTGTCTGACGTGATTTTATATAGTCTCTACCTATAGGCTATACCTGTATGCTACAGCAACAGGGTGTAAATAATGGCTGACACACGGCGTGCTGCTATATTTATTGACAAAGGTGGTACAGGGAAGACAACTAACGCCGCAGAGCTCGGAGCCGCATTGAATGAATTAGGCAAAGATGTCCTCCTGTTAGATCTCGCTGGCAAGCAGGGCGATCTCGCCGACGCGTTGGGTGTGTACGAATCCGTTCAAGAGGATATTACCAACGAGGATGATTTCCCTAATATTGCCACGACAATGGGGAATCGATGGAGTGACGTGGCAGAGATGGTCGGAAATGAAGAGGCCGTCAATCGGCTCGTCTACAAAACCGACTCTGGGGTGGACCTTATTCCGGCTCATCCTGACCTTGATGGTCTTGACGCCGATCTTGGCAATATCGATGACGTAGAAGATCGATACAACCGGCTCAGACTGTTTCTGGATAACTATGTCGACCCACTAGAACGATGGGATATTATTATTCTTGATATGCCGGGACTCGCCAACAATATTACCTACAATGGGCTATGGGCAGCCCAAAACGTGGTCACGCCTGTTTCGATGGGTAGCTTTGAGTTCAAGCAGGCACAGTCGCTTGAATCTGATCTCAAAAAAATTCGGTCGGGTTACGATCAGAATGTTAAGCTCCGAATGATCATTGCCAACCTGTATGACCGACGTACGAACCTCCACAAGGAAATTCTAGAGAAGTTTGAACACAAGTTTGGCTCTGTGATGGCACCTGAGTACACAGTCGACTCCCAACAGATTCGCACTGTGACTGAAGAAGGCCGTACCTTATTCGATGTTCCAGACGACGAACTACTGAAAACCGGAGCCGACGCAAAAGCCGCGTTCCTAGCGAACGCCGAAGAACTGTACAACCGACTTGAGGCTGCTAACTAATGAGCAATAACGACGACATCGATGACAAACTGAGCGAGATGCGACAAAAAGAATCGAAAGGCAACCGCTTGGATCGTGATAACCCTGAGTCTCAGCCAGACTTTGTCGATGCACTTGATAACGCCTTGGAGTTGATCGCCGACGGCGAACTATCGGAGACTATCACTGCTTATGATCCGAAGCTGGCGGCTGTTCTCCATGCAGCTGAAGAGGATGATGAGATGGATGCAATCTTTGAGCAGCTTGAAACTGCATATAATGGTGATTCGGGACTGACCAACTCGTCTCGAAGTGCGATCATCCGACTTGCCGTTCGTGTGGGGCTTCAGGAAGGTACAGACAATGTCTTGGACGATCTAGAAGAAGCAGTAAACCGAAGGCAGACTACTACGATATAATTCACGTATAGAATAAATGTGTAGGCTAAACATATAGGACAAACATATAGGTAAAATATGTAGGCTAAATGTGTAGGCTAAACTTCTTATACCACGCGTTCCGTAGGCGCCGAATTGGTGTCCCAGAAAGGCTAATACAATTCAAATACAATCCTTATACAATGCCTGTCGACTTCGAAAAACACACACCTGGAAGCCCCCGGATCGACCTGTCCGAAGGCACCAACGCGAGGCGGTTGATGGAGTTTCTACTTGAGACGCCCAGTGTCGGATATACGCCAGCAGAATTAGCAGATCAAACCGAGATACCTCGTGGAAGCGTTGGTCCAACATTGAAGCGGCTCGAAGAGGCGGGGCTAGCTCGACACAAAGAACCGTATTGGGCTGCAGCAGAGGATGACAGACTCGGGTCTGCGATTGCTTCGTTTGTTGGTCTTGAAACTGCTGCATCATCTTTTGGCGATGATTGGTACGCCGAAAACGAAGGGTGGGAAGAAGATTTGCCTGATCTGAGTGCTGAGGACGAATAGGATGGCGTATAATCAAGGAGCAATTGTTATTGCTGATGACCCCTTCGGAAATAATCCGACCCGGCCTTACCTAATACTTTCAAACAAGCAACACCCGTTCCACGGCGAAGAGTATATTGCTGCAATTGTCACGACAACAGCTCGGGGACAGGCTATCGAGCTCACCGAAGAGAGGATAGACGAAGGAAGACTTCCGAAGGTATCGCATGTTTCTCCATGGGCTGTGTTGACTCTCAAAGACTGGATGATAACCCAACAACCTGCAAAAGCGACTCATTCTACTGTTGAAGAAGTATATCGAGAGTTAAGTATCTATCTTCGAACCCAGCAATAGGGTCAATAGATCTGCATAGGTCTGAAACGTAGCGATAGTACCAAACCAGCAGGGAATCTAAATATGTGTCTCAACGACTTCTCCAGTTTGAACGTCACGCACTCCCCGTAACTCCCATTGTTCGCCCGGAACTCTCATATCAACTTAAGACCTGAAAAAGAAGGCAGTTGGTCGAAGTCGACATTTGGCTGGCGAGAGGAGAGAGTAATTTCGTCATCTTCGTCTTCATATTGGTCAATTCCGTGTTCTTCGATGTACTGTTCGACGCGTTTGGTATCGATACGAGTCAATTCGTCACGCTCGTGGTATTCGTACAGGTGTTCGCGTATACCTGATTCGTCAGTAAATGACTGGTCACAGTACGGGCAGTCAGGCATTGTTTCACTGGTTAGTGACCCAGTTTAAAACACTCACCGGTACATCTAGTCTCGTTGGAAAACGCCTACAAACATTGGGATCGAAAAGCAAATATGACGATCTATAGGTTCCGAGTCTATCTGCTTCCGAACCCACACATGGAATTTGAACCCGAAGCCGAAGTCTGGCGTGATATCGAAGTGGACAGCCGTCACACACTGACTGATCTCCACGAGGCGATTTTCGATGCGTACGACCGCTACGACACCCACGCCTACGAGTTTCTAACTCGTGACGAACACGGAATCGCCACCCGGAGCTACGCTCATCCAAAAATGTATAGCGGCGACGAGAGTTGGCAGCCGATGGATGACGACGAAATCGACCGGTTTCTTGAACACGCCATCCCAGATGACGCCTCTCAAGCAGCAAAACAGCGATTCCGAGAACTCAGAAAGAACCCACCCGCCGAACGCAACGCCGCCGACACCAGCATCGGCGATCTCGATCTCAACGACCCCCAGTCACTGTTTTACGAGTTCGACTTCGGCGACAGCTGGGAACACCACATCGATATCGAAGAGATCCGGCAGGGTTCGCTTGATGGTGATCCCGTCGTCGTCGACAAACAGGGCGAGGCACCGCCTCAGTATCCTGAGAGAAGTGACTGATCGACGATGACACGCGATATCACCCTTATCAAGCAAGCACTCGATCAGACGACACCAGGTGATCAGACAGACATGTATCAGTTGCTCGCTGCCTGGAACACCTCCGTAGAGGCTGCACTTGAAGCCGGTGCCGTCCGAGTAGAAGTTATGATGCAACAGTATTTTGAGGATGTTCTCTCACTGACTGACGCTGCTGCCAGAAGTAGTGAATCCGAAATCAACTGGGAGTTTTTGGCGGACTGTTGTGAGGCGTATCCATCAGGTGCTGGTGATCACGTTTGCTCTTCGATTCTCGTGAACATCGTTGGGCGATGTGTCATCCAGTGTCGTATCGAGAACGGTGTCGAAGCAATCCCGCCATGGGCACTCAAGTACCTTACAGCAGTGTCTGCAAAAAACGATGGTATAAAAAATGAACTTGAGGCCAGCACAGTTGGATGGGGGATCGGACATCCGACGGTCGCAGTCGATCAAAAGACAATTGACCGAGCAGTAGCCGGTGAAAATGACTGGGCGATGGCCGTTCTTGAACACGCGATGTATGCTGATCCTGACGCTGGTATCTCATTGTTCGAACAATTGGTTCGGGAACCGGAGGTTGACGGATCACTCCAATTTCTCGAGCCTCTGGATATGGGTTGGGAACAGTCCAAACCACCACTTCCGGATTTTTGGGAGTCAGCAGACTCATATGAATGGGAAATCGAGTTCTCACAGATACAGCGAGATCAAATTCTCGATGTCCTCCGCGATATCGTTCCAGCTACCAGACTCAGAGAGGCCGACCATGCCTTCACATTCGATCTGAAACGCGTCGCTGAAACGATGGAGAAAGATCAATTCCCGGAATCGGCACCCGACGCGATGGTCCACCTCGGCAAGCACAAGGGAGGTAAGTGGCATCTGTTAGGCGATGTTGGCTGCCCAGATGGAGACTACGAGCGAGTCGATACAGTCGAACCATTCTTCGAATGTCAGTACCGAATCGAGGATTCACTGCTCGGTGGCACGAGCGGACTAACTTCACGAGACCCCCGAGGTCTCGATCTGTGTCGACGATGTGCTGATACGGTATCTGACTGGGAGCGTCTCCGATATCAGTATACAACAATCCGAGACAGAGAGTACGACGGTGGTACCTTGGTCACGTGGACTCAACTGACTGAGAAGCGATGGGCTCAAGCATGTGGTATTTGCCAAAAACCGGCTGGAGCCACCCATATCGAGTCGACGTTTGACCAAGTCGCCTGTCCGAGCTGCCTTCGGGAACTCTCAATATCAGGAGGGCTTCAGCTACCTCCCACCGATCAAGACAAGAAGACAGCCCTCACACTTGATGACATCCTGAGTGGGGAAGTCGAGACAAGAGTACTTCCGCCACGAGAAATTCTCGAAGAACGTGCCAACGAACAACGACGACAGCACAACCGCCGGCGTGAGCATCTTCCCCTGGAGTACACCGGTCTGACACAAAACAAAGTCGAGATCTTAGCAGACCATGGCTACGAAACAGTCGGTGATATCTCAACCTCCGACCCAGAGAGTCTCGCTCAGATTGATGGACTAGGACGTCGGTGGGAGCCGGAACGGCTTCCACATACGTACACACTCTCTTTGAGTGCGTTCGATGGGATCGGCTCGACACTCGCTGCACGTCTCGAAGACCACGGCTACGAGGCGTTACCGGCTCTCGAAGATGCTTCAACCGCCGACCTCGCTGAGATCAAGGGAATTTCACACGCGAAGGCCGAGACGATTATAGAGACAATCGACAGTTGGTAGCGACGAAACCCATGACGCTGATACAACTCACTACGTTACAGTATTACCATTACTAAGATACAGACAAGATTAGTCCGAAGTGGATCGCACTCCTGACGCGAGATTAGCCAATTCTTCTGGTGTGGTCGGGGTGGTTGGGTTCTGTTCAGTGTCCTCAAATAGAGCAGCTCGCCGACGGTTGATTGCAGCCATCTTCTCAGGATACTTATAGTAATAATCGACAGCGCACCATCCAAGTGAAGTGTGATTTCACATAGCTCGTCGTCGTTTTTCTCAATATTCGATCACAAAACAGAATCACTACCGAAGATATAACAGAATACATTTGAGACTGTAAAAGACTCTAATTTATTCTAATATTCTCATATCGAAATATATCTGAAACGATAGCGCTGCCGCTCCGGCAGAGCGGCCAGCGCTGTCTGATAGGTCGTTAGCCTACATCGTGAT
>NZ_JAQFWV010000120.1:0-5698 GCF_056175805.1 Halohasta sp. A2
GTCTGGTGATATGACAGCGAGTCGAAGTCGTCCAGCGGATCAGTACACGATAGGAAGTCCGTGATCGGCAGCATTTGCTGTCAATACGGTGTATAGTTGGGGCCTACTTAAACGTGCAGAGCCGAGTCAGTACATAAAATCCAGCTCCGCTTACGTCGACATGGGCTGTACAGGAATTTTATAAGGGTCGACGGCTGTGTTGAAACCGTCATTTAGTGATATGTTCCAACGCCCGTGCTGTATACAACGCGCGTATCTTGCACGTGGTTACTGACAGCTGTTGAACACTATAGACATTACTGCACTCAGTCTCTAAACCCCGTCCAACGACACTAACGATGAGGTCTACCTGTTTCACTCACTTAATGAAAAATGAGGTGGATATAAAAATGATATCCCTTAATGAAAGGACACCTGCTTGGACGTACTATGTCTACTATCAGCCTTGACGAGTGTCTCAACCTTATCGCTAACCAACGCCGACGGAGGCTTATCTATCAACTCCGCAGTAATGTCACTGGAAAGATAACAATCGAGACCCTTGTAGACCGATTGTACGGGCCCGAACAAGCCGCGTCAAACGATCAGCCCCTCACCCGAGCAGAACTCGCTATTCAACTCTACCATACCGACCTTCCAAAACTAGCCGACTTTGGTGTTGTTGAATACGATTCCAAACGTGGAACCGTTCGATATCAGCCCGACCCACAGGTCGAGTCTGTGTTAGACTCGTTACCCGAAGAATTTTCCACAACACCCTCCTGATTAGTTTTGAAAACCCACTGAATCAACCAATGGGATCGATCTCAAGCACAAGTTCTCCAAATCACACTGCTCTTGAGCAATCTATGGTCGTGACGCATCGAGATAGACGGTGACAACACCACCACTGCAAACCTGAACGTCGTGACCGTCATGGGTGAACATCACGGTGACGTCCTCATTATTTTGACTCTTCTCGTCTACCTGAACAAGCGTGTCCAACGCGTCGGGGTCGATCAATTTATACAGCGGTGTGATAGCGGTTGGCTCAGCATCTGCTGCGATGGCGAGCGTTTCGACGACCCCCTCGCTTGGAACCCGCGATGACCAGTCAAACTCGGCCCGAATAATTCCATCATCCCCGGAAACTGATACGTCATCGTCTAATTGGTCTGATTCAGTCATCTCAGATATCCCAATTTGGTGTGTTGATGGGATAGGACTTGTGAATTCATAACATATGTATACTGGATATGCTGGCTCATCTCGTTAGTCAGACCCCAGATTTTCGAGTCGCCAGGTGAAAATTGCCTTCAGCACAACAACCAGACTGTTCATATCACCCTTGCCCCATATTGCGGTCTCTGATCGTGGGTCTGTCGATTCTGCGTCCTTACCGTTGACAAGGGCGCTCACGAGGGTTCGACGTCCATCAACCATCATAAGACGGCCTGCGGGTGTGTCCGACCAAACCCACAACGAATCAAACATCATTACGCCAGGGATATCGTCTTGGATGCGGTGCTGGACGGTCTCCGAAACCCCTCCGAGCATAATTGAGACGCCCCGTTCGGCGGCGTCTTGTAACGCCTCGATCAGCTCTTCGGAGAGGAGATCTTCGACCGACATGTAGACGATTTCTTCTTCGGCGGTAGCGAAAAACTCCAGAACACGGTTCGTGACCGCCTGTTCTCCGTCCACCGTCCAGACGCCTCCCTGTTCTACTTGCCGTTCGATGGGTTCGAGTTCACCGAGCGCCCGGCGCAGGCTCTTGGCGCGATAGTGGAAATCGTGCTCGAACGACCGACTCGCCGTTTCAGCCGAGATGGCCCAAAACTGCTTCGGTGACGACTGCTGGACGTCGACAAGTCCACGGTCGACCAATTCGTCGACGGCGTCGTACACCCGGGTTCGAGGCACTTCGGAGACCTCACTCACGTCTCTTGCTGTTCCCGACCCGAGGCCGGCAAGTGCTACGAACGTCCGGGCAGCATACGTACTCAATCCGAAGTGTTCGAGCTGCTCGATTGCAATAGATTGTGGGTCATCAGTATTGTCGCTACTCATTGATATGGTTGTGTTAGTACTCCGTGAATCGAATACGCGTGGTAGACAGAGACATGCAAACAGTAATCTGGGTGCAACATATCATTCGAATGCGTTCTCAGTAAGATGGTAGTACCCAATCCAAATATATGTTTTGTGATTAACCGGGTGATTTCTCTACGGCCTCGTTTAAACGATTTTGATGCATTAATACGTCGGATACAGAAGTTGTTACTGAAAAGATAACAACAAAGTTTCGTATTCTGGTGCGTTATTCCTATTCGCTGATCACAGCATACCCAATCTTCACGTGGGGTCATGGAGCTAGTGACAATACGTATCTGTCCCCCTGTTCTATACTGAGTTAATTCCCGGATAGTCCGGGGTGTGTGGACACATGAGCAATACAACCCCAAACGTAGAGGACGCCATTGAGGTTCTCCAGCAACTCGGTTTGAAGGAGTACGAAGCTCAGTGTTTCGTTGGGCTGGCACGCCTTGATTCAGGAACTGCGAAGAAACTCAGTGAGATAACAGACGTCCCCCGGACGCGTGTTTACGACGCAGTCCGAATGCTTGAGGCCCAAGGGCTCGTCGAAGTTCAGCATTCAAGCCCCCAGCAGTTCCGCGCTGTTTCCCTGCAAGTGGCAACCGAGACTCTCCGTGACCAGTACGAAGCCCGCGTCGAGCGGCTCCGCGATGCCTTAGACACGGTCGACCTCGTCGACGCGGACGACGATTCCGCAATGCAAGAAGTATGGGCGATGACCGGGCGTACTGCGATAGAAAATCGGGCGAATCAGCTGGTTGGAACTGCGACCGACGAGGTGGTACTTGTCATCGGTGATGACTCGCTTTTGACACCGAGCCTCGTGAAGACCCTCAATGAGGTTGGTGACAAGGAAGACCTACTCGTTGGTGCATTGACCGAACCGCTCCAAGAGGAGATACAAACAGCTGTGCCTGAGGCACAGACGTTCACGTCGGGCCTCAAATGGTTGCACGGCAAGAACACCTCCGTGGGTGATACGGCGATTGGTCGGCTCCTGTTGGTTGATCGCTCAACGATTCTCGTGAGTTCGATCATGCCCGAGAGCAAGGAAGAACAGGCGATCTTTGGGGAGGGGTTCGGCAATGGCCTGGTCGTGATCGCCCGGCGTCTCATGGCCCAAGGCCTGTTGACAATTCGTGAACCCAACGCTTGATTGAGCGAGATAGAGAACCACGGTCGGTACAACCTAATGGGAACAAAGCTCTGGTTCTGCTAACTCATGTGGGAAAACGCAGGTTCGAGTGGCTTGAGGCTTGATATACTCGTGATATCTACGACGCACTCAAATGATTACTTTGTGATCGTCTTACCCAGAGTTTGATTTCTATTTTGCCGTTCTGTATCGGTCATACCGTTACTGATAGGCACGGAGTAGTTCGGAAAACTGTTACTGCATACAAGGTGTATATCTTGGACGGTAACTCGTTACACCCATAGACGTTTGAGTCCGGAAATAACTGGTTGAATGCTAGTCGGCTACGATGGGATCGAAATACGAAAGCATCTCTTTAGCCTCGTCACGTAGATCGACTACCTCTCGGTCGGGATCGTATCTGATAGCGCTGGCGTCAGCCAGTGTCGGGAGGTGGTTGTGAATGAGGCTCGTACAGACCCGCTCGTAGCGGTCTTTAGTGTGCTCACCTTCGAGAAGAGCGATCTGATCTGCCACGTCACTCACCTGAGTAGTGCCGGCTTGGGTAGCGAGATATTGAATTATGATTCGACGGCGGTGATGGGACAGAAACTGGAACACGGCTGAGATGGCCAGCTCAGAATCGATACTTCCAGGACTTCTGTCGTCTGCTTTTGTCGACATAGTGGTTATCATACTCCCGAAATTCACTCGACTGTGTGATTAGTCTCAGTGGTAGGGCTTTCACGGAGTATACCTAGTTATCAGGGAAAGAGTACCTTAATCCTATAGTACCAGATTACACCGGAAGTGTGGTGTTTGGGAATTTAAATGAGGTGGTATCACACGTTAACTAACAGGTTGGAGACTGAATGCCTCACTCTTCGAGGAAGTCGTCGTTATCAGGAGGGGCAGCGCCGCAGGTTTTCTCAATGACAACTTGCCAATCCGGCACCAGCTCTGAATGGGAAGTAATCTCCCACAGACCTTCGATTTGGGTGCCGCTAGCGAAGGAGTCTCTGAGGAGCGTTGCGAGCCCTCGTTCAAAAGCTTCAGATGAGGATTCCGAACATCTGTTGTTTGATGAGGTGGTCATTGTAGCGGTGGGCGCGACCGGTAGGATAGCAAACTATGACTGCCGGCGGCCGTGCCGCCCCGAAGCCGTCTTGCGTATTTAACTTTCGCTGTTCGTGCGTCTCTATTTTGAATAAATACCATCAGTCCTGTTTATCATGCTCCGCGTCCTTGATGTTGACCGTAGTCTCGACGAAAACCGCCCTGTGTTCAGATTGGATGGATCTCGCTACGTGACGCTTCCAGGTGACGTCCAACGAGTGACGAGACGAACCGTTCGATTCCGGAGCCACTGATCATTGCAAGGTTCGTCGTTATCGGCATTATCGGTATGTCCGCCGTGACAATCCTCCTAATGGAGTTTACTCATCAAGCAGTTGATTATGGTGCTTTTTTGCTACTGCTTGGAGGACAATGGGATGCAGGGTGATCGTATCATCATGCCATGCGCGTAGATAATCGGTTATGAGAAGGGGATGATCGTTAGGCGTCTGAATTCTGTACCCGTTGAGATTTGCACGTTTGAAAAGCCTATTTGCGATTATCGCATCGACTCCTGAAAGTGAGTCGAGATTCGTCCTAATGTGATGATCTGCCTCCGTTCGGTCTTTTGATGGCAGTAGCGGTGTTCCACGACTCCTGACCACTCACAATGAGGGGTGTGTCGTGCGGGGTCTCACAGTGACTTTTGATTGTGGGGTATGATTATGTCCTATTGCTATGACCTGTCCGTGTGATCCGTCACTGTGTTTCTTTATTGATCCGGATCCCGCTCTTTGGTTTTTCCACCCGCCGCAACCGGTACCCGATAGGTGAGAACTGAACCGCATGGCTCGTTCTCGGCACGGTCAATTGACCCTCCCAATGCAGTAACCGTCCAGTAGATGAGCCATAGACCGATACCACTTGTATGCGCAAGCGGCGTTTCTTTACCAGCAACAAGTACGTTCCACTCGTTATCCGGAATTCCCCGACCGTTATCCGCAATCTCCACACACAACTCCGCTCTGTCTGCCAGATACGTAACTCGCACCTCGACTCGTGGCTCGTGTTGGTCGTTGTGAACAACGGCGTTTTCCAGCGCCTCATCGATCGCCAACCGGAGCAAACTCCCGTTCTGAGCGACTATTCCTTCTGGAACTTCTACCGAGAAATCGAATACTGCGTCAGGATGCATGTCCCGACGTTTCTGCACGAATCCTTCGATTGCGTCTACCGAAAGGGAATGCTCAGTGTGACGACGATGAAATAGCTCACGAATGGCTCTAGTTTCATTACTTAGCTTCGAGGGTGTCATAGAATACGTCGCATACGAAAGAGCAGGGTTGAGAAGCCGTGTCCAGCAGCACTCAAACCCTGCAAGATGAGCCTTGGATAGACGAGTTCTTTAATCTCGTGGCGGTTGAGACGCTT
>NZ_JAQFWV010000121.1:0-5396 GCF_056175805.1 Halohasta sp. A2
CTAGATCAGGATATGTCGTTATCACGTGGTCAGTGTCAGCAGATCCGTAGAACCGCCACTCGTGAAGATCGATGGCAACATCGACGAACGCAGGAAGTCGACGCTGCGATCGAAGGACTTCGAACAATCGATCACGGACGCCATCGAACTGGTCGTCGATGGCGTCCGTTGAGAGGTTTCGTAAGTGATACAAGAGTGATTTAGCGAGTGGGTTCCGAGCAGTGGACGTGACGTCGACTTGCTCGTCACGGTCAAGTAGGAGCGTTTTGCCACCCGTGTTTGCGAACTCGTGATCGAAGGCGATACGAGAGAGGATTTCGCCGAAATCCTCTCTCGTGTATTCACCGCACTGTTTCACATCGAAATCCAACTCCGGGAACAGCAACGTCGAAGCAGCGCGACAGACCTGTTTTGCCTCAGTTGTCTCGACCATTTTTTGACCAACGCGGCCCAACGTCAAGAGGCTCAGCTAGGTTCGGCAACTACTGTTCACGGCGGGCGTGAATCCGACATACCCACCACAGCCAACCGTGGGTAGCAGGCCGGATATTCAACGCCAACCCACACCATTAAGTAGGAATATCTACATATTCTATGTATGGCGGTTCAGGTTACTCGAACCTACGTTGCTACCATACGGAATCAGCAACAGGTTAAGGGTGATCTGGACTCGCTTGGGTTTGCCGCCTCGAAGCTCTGGAACATCGCCCGCTGGACGTGTGACCGCATCTGGAGCGAGATAGGGACAATCCCCGAGGATGGGCCACTCAAGGCATATCTGAAGAACCACGAACGCTACGCCGACCTCAATTCTCAGTCGAGTCAGCGAGTCATTGAAGAACTCGCTGAAGCGTTCCACAGTTGGTATGCCAAACGCCGAAACGGGGACGACCGCGCAAACCCGCCGAAGTATCGCAAGAACGGCGACGACCACCCACGGTCGACGGTCACGTTCAAAGAAGACGGCTTCAAATACGACGCGAAAAACGACCGTATTCGTCTCTCGAAAGGCCGGAATCTCAAAGAACACTGGTCAGATTTCATTCTCTGTGAGCTCGAAACCCGACCAGATGTTACTGTCGAGAACGTCCGTCAAGTGAAGGCAGTCTGGAACGGAGATGAATGGGAACTCCACATCGTCTGCAAACACGAGATCGAGGCCGAGTCTCCCGGCGATGAAACTGCCGGTATCGACCTCGGTATCTCAAATTTCGCTGCTGTCTCGTATTCGACGGCCGACCAGGAGTTGTATCCGGGGAACGCGCTCAAGACCGACGAACGGTACTTTGCTAAAGAGATAGCGAAGTGCAACTCGTCTCGGTCGAACAAAGCCATGAGACTCCGCAAGAAGCGTTCAGAGCGTCGGTCGCACTACTTGCACACCGTCACGAAACACATCGTTACAGAGTGTGTTGAACGAAGTGTCGGGACAATTGCTGTCGGCAACCTCGAAGGCATCCGTAAAGACAACGAGACTGGTGAGCCTCAAAACTGGGGCGACCGTGGGAACGAAGGCTTGCACCGTTGGGCGTTCGACCGCTTCACGGACTTGCTCACATACAAGGCGAAAGCCGAAGGGATCGCCGTAGTCGTAGTGAGCGAACGAGACACGTCGAAGACGTGTTCGTGTTGTGGGCAGAAGCGAGACGCCAACCGTGTTCAACGTGGCTTATACGTTTGTCGTAGGTGTAACGCTGTGATGAACGCCGACTCGAATGGTGCGGAGAACATTCGGTGTCGGTTAGACCAAGCACAAAAGGTAACTCTGAATCCTCGGTCTGCCGGGGATAGGAGTAGCGGGCGTGTGGCACGTCCAGTAGTCAACCTGTTCCGTCGTGGAGAACACGACCCAAGCTGTGGACAGGGGACGTTCGCTCAACAGGCGAGCAGCTGCAAACCATAAATATCCCAACTGCGGTCGGGAAGCCTCGCCGTTCACGGCGAGGAGGATGTCACGTCCTACGAGCCATTGAACACCCCTCGATGCCGCTGTAAACAGACGTCAAGCCGACTTGCAGGCCTTGATAACGAGTTCTGGCTCGTCGACGAGTTGGTTCACGGTGTGGGCACCGCGACCGCGACCACGTCCTTTGTGCTGTTGGCGGATGACCGACAAGAATTCTAACTCTGAGAGGAGATCACGCACCCGTCGATTTTTCAAGGGATCGGTCCCTTCCTGCTCGCACATAATCTCGTACAACGAATAGATATCCTCTGTCGGGATCTCCGGGTCGTCGTCATCGTGCTGTTGGGCCTGTAGGGCAAGCGCATTGAGTAGGTGTTTCGAGTGGCTCGGGAGCTTTGAAATCAGCTCCGAGAGTCGGTTGCGCTCTTCACGTTCGTGAGCCTCGTCGACGTGGATTTCACGAACGATCTCGTGTCCACGCTCGTAAGCCGACTCCCCAGCATACCGCAGGATGTCTATCGCCTTTCGGGCATCACCGTGTTCACGGGCTGCAAGTGCGGCGATTTTCGGAATGACAGCCTCCTCTACGACACCTTCACGGAATGCATCAATCCGAGAATTCAGGATTTCACCCAGTTGTTTTGCATCGTAGGGTGCAAACACGAGATTCCGCTCAGAGAGACTCGACCGTACGCGCTCGTTCAACGTCTCCTTGTAGCGGATCTTGTTACTGATACCGATGATACCGAGTGTACTGTCCTCGATTTTTCCCGACTCAGCTGCTCGCGAGAGTTGCATGAGAACGTCATCGCCGTCGAGTTTGTCGATCTCGTCGAGAATGACTAATCCTACGTCGTATCGATCTTCGAGGATGTTCCATAGCCGACGGTAGTAATCAGACGTACTCAGCCCCGACATTGGTATCTTCACGTCAGTTTCGTCGGGATCGTTCAGCGAGTCAGCAATCGAACGGACGGTCTGTGTCTCGGTTGAATCCTGGAAGCAGTCGACATAAGCGACACCTACCGCCACATCGTTTTCCTTTGCAGATGAGACGAGATCGTTAGTGATGTACTTTGTACAGAGTGATTTCCCAGTGCCTGTCTTTCCATAGACCAACACGTTGTTTGGTGTTCGCCCATGGGCAGCGTCTTTGATCGCGTTGGCGAGCTGGGTCAATTCATCGTCACGGCCGATAATCCGGTCTTTGTCGGGGAGGTGTTGAACCCGAAGCAAATCCTTATTGGCGAATATAGGATCGGGGTCGCCAAAGAAGGACGTCGAGTTAGACATACAGGATGCATTGTCACGGTGGGTTATGAATCTACCCCCACCACGTTGCCTCTGTAAAACACTCACTGAATTTTAGAGGTCGATGTGAACGGGCGGGAGAACAGTTGTATAGTAGTCTTTTGTGGAGATGACGTGAGACTTAGACCCTCCGTTGCCGCTGTAACGGTCTCGGTGGGCTACTCACCCACCCCACGTTGCCGCTGTAAGTCAGTCGATGGTCTGTGGGGTTGGAAATGTGGGATGTATCGTGTGAGCAGTGTTCTACTCGTTGGTATCAAGGGATTTGACGTCTCTATAACGGAAATAGCACCCCTCGGCTTCGTATCTTCACTGCCGAAAACGGTACGGCAGTTCAGCAAGCGAAAAGCGTGGTACGGTGGCAAACGACATACTAGTATAAGAAACCACTAGATTCCGATTGAATAGATAGCAGTATCGGCGACTGCTGTCGACTGCTGTTTTGATGTGTTGTACACCCTAGATCGCATTCTCGTGGTGTTTACAGCGGCAACGTGGGGTGTGTCTCTAGTGGTGAACTACCCCACCCTACTCGCTCACGGCTGACGCCGTTCGCTCCTTGAGGGTGGGGCTTCCTGTTTCCACGACGCGCTTTGCAGACACAACGGTGTCCACAGCGAGTGCAGTCTCCACAGGCGTTACTTCGGAGTGAACCACTCCTACGTCTTCGAGGCCGCGAGAAAGAATGTTCCATGCTGCGTTCGCGTCCCGATCCGCTTCAAACCCACACGAGGGACACGAGTGTTCACGAACCCACAACGGCTTATCCGTTGAAACACCGCAGGATGCGCACTCTTTCGTCGTTCCGCGCGGATTCACCGTCACGAAGTGCGTTCCTTCGCGTCGGCACTTGTACTCAAGCATCCGAAGGAACGTCCCCCACGCCGCACCAGCCCGGTTCCGAGAGTTACCGGGGAGTTCGACTAAACCCTTTGCGTCCAAGTCTTCTACGGCCACGAGGTCGTACTCGATAGCGTAGTGGTTCGAGAGTTTGTGCAAGAAGTCACGGCGCTTTCGCTTGAGATCTACCTGGCGCTCGGCCACGACCTTCCGTTGTTCCTCCCAATTCGCAGACCCGTGTTCTTTCCGTGAGAGATTGCGCTGGGCGCGTTCCAACCGCTCGCGTTCATCGGACAAGTCAAGCGACCCGACGGCTGTTCCGTCGGTATCGTGGGCGTACTTGAGAATCCCCACGTCGATGCCAACGGCTTTCTCTGGCGTCTCTGGTTTCTCGGGCGTGGCTTCGTCCACATCAATACCGAGCGTGGCGTACCACTCGCCTGTGGGTTCTTGCTTGATCGTGACCTGTTTGATCGTCGCGTTCTCGGGAATGTCTCGGTGGAGATGAATGGGGATCTCACCGATTTTGCTCAACCACAGGACAGGCCGACCACTCGTATTCTTGAGTTTGAAGCCGGACTGGTTGTAGGTGAGCGAACAGTATTCCCGAGGTGGTTTCCACTTGAGCATTCCCACAGCGCGCCCGTTTTCCTTCTGGGCTTTCAGTGTGGAGAGATTGTCGTAGACGCGCTTAACGACCATCTGCAACACTTTCGAGTGAACATCTCCGAGGTCATCCCACCACGTTTTGAGGTCGGGGAGTTGCCCCTGAACCTTGTATCGTGCGGGAATATCGTCTGCCTCGTTGAGCAGGTAGAGGACGTGATTGTATAGTTGTCTACAAGTATCGATGTGCGACAGAAGCGTCTCAGAGAGGATTTCTGATGGGTCGAGTCGATACTTGTAGTTGTACTGCATGGTCTACTCGTCGGATTTTGGCTCGGAGACGCGGACGACTTTCACGTCGGCTCCGCGCCAGCGTTTGGGAACGATGACATGGGCGCTATTTCCCGACGGTTTTGCGGTTCCGTCGAGGACTTCTTCGCCTTCAATTTCAAACCGATCCATCACCAATGTATAGACTATGGATGGACATAAAGGTAGTGGTGGGCCTGTGGGGGCGAATGTCGAACGAGTTTGAGAACCGTGCGGCGCTGTATCCCCTCCCTACTGCGTCCTCAGAAATCGTAGATTTCTGATGTGCGAACGAGAGCGAGAGTGGTCTGCGCTATGTTTGAATCTACGGAGCGCGTATAGGCGCTAATGAAGGCTTCTCGTCGGACCAAGTTGGTGAAACATCTGTCGGAAAAAGAGCTTGATGACGCGATCAATGAAGCAC
>NZ_JAQFWV010000122.1:0-5360 GCF_056175805.1 Halohasta sp. A2
ACAACTACAAAAAGCCCACAAGCGAGAGCTCCCGCTTGCGGGCTAAATGACTGCGAGTGATCCGAGTGGATCACCCATATATGATGGAGCGATTCCAATGGAATCACTATGAAAAGGGGCGGCGAACCACGACTCCCAGAGGGTCTCCCACTCCAGTACTGCGCGGAACGCAGACGAGCTTAACTTCCGTGTTCGGGATGGGTACGGGTGGAGCCTCGTCGCTATGGCCGCCGTAAGGCTGATCAACGGAATCGAACCGTTGCAATGTCCAACTCAGTCAGTACGACTATGTACTATTTCGTATGATACGTGCAATCCAGTAAACGCCTGGACCCAATACAATATGGGTCACAGTGCTTTGTATGATTGTGGCTTGGTCTGTTAGTGCTCGTGGGCTTAACACCTCGTTGCCTTGGTGCGCACACCCCGAGTCTATCGAACTCGTCTTCTACGAGTGACCTCTGTGGTATTTCTTTTTCATGTGGGTTTCGAGCTTAGATGCGTTCAGCTCTTACCCCGTGGCACGTGGGTACTCGGCAACTGCCCTGACGGACAACCGATACACCAGTGGTGCCCAATCGTAGTTCCTCTCGTACTATACGATCGTTCACGTCAAATACCGTAAACACCCCCAATAGATAGCAGCCGACCTGTCTCACGACGGTCTAAACCCAGCTCACGACCTCCTTTAATAGGCGAACAACCTCACCCTTGCCCGCTTCTGCACGGGCAGGATGGAGGGAACCGACATCGAGGTAGCAAGCCACGCGGTCGATATGTGCTCTTGCGCGTGACGACTCTGTTATCCCTAAGGTAGCTTTTCTGTCATCTACGGGCCCCATCAATGGGCCTCGTAGGTTCGCTAGACCACGCTTTCGCGTCAGCGACACTCGTTGGGAATGTCACTGTCAGACTTCCGTATGCTCTTGCGCTCTTCCTCGGGTCTCCGACCCGAGTGAGGAAATCTTGGGGCGCGCTCGATATCTTTTCGAGCGCGTACCGCCCCAGTCAAACTGCCCGGCTACCGGTGTCCTCCTCCCGGAGTGAGAGTCGCAGTCATTATCGGGTAGTATTTCAATGCTGCCTCGGTGGCCCGCTGGCGCGGGTACCTGTGTAACGGCTCCTACCTATGCTGCACAATAACGACCACGTCTCAGCGACAGCCTGCAGTAAAGCTCTATAGGGTCTTCGCTTCCCCTTGGGGGTCTCCAGACTCCGCACTGGAACGTACAGTTCACCGGGTCCAGCGTTGGGACAGTGAAGCTCTCGTTGATCCATTCATGCAAGCCGCTACTGAAGCGGCAAGGTACTACGCTACCTTAAGAGGGTCATAGTTACCCCCGCCGTTGACGGGTCCTTCGTCCTCTTGTACGAGGTGTTCAGATACCCGCAC
The DNA here is from genome assembly GCF_056175805.1 of Halohasta sp. A2. Classification (NCBI taxonomy): domain Archaea; kingdom Methanobacteriati; phylum Methanobacteriota; class Halobacteria; order Halobacteriales; family Haloferacaceae; genus Halohasta; species Halohasta sp. A2. Next base: position 1,394 of record NZ_JAQFWV010000122.1, read on the forward strand.
TGGGCAGGATTCAGTGACTGTACGAGTCCTTGCGGATTTGCAGTCACCTGTGTTGTTACTAGACAGTCGGAGCTTCCGAGATATTGCAACCTGCCTCATTCCGAGGCAGGCATCCCTTCTTGCGAACGTACGGGACTAACTTGCCGAATTCCCTAACGCCGGTTATCCCGACAGACCTTGGCTTTCGCTGCCAGAGCACCTGTGTCGGATCTTGGTACGGACATCGCACTTGCATTTTCACGGGCCCTAGGTACCACCGACTTGCGCTGTCTCGGGATTCGTTCGGTTCGTGCCATGACGGCTTCCACGAAGTTCCCCGATTTGACCGGGCGACTGCCCGGCTCAGTGTTTCCTACGGCGTCTGCGTTGAGTGGCGACGGTACTGGAATATTAACCAGTTTCCCTGTTGTCTCTTTCGAGTTGCGGAGAGACTTAGGACCGACTAACCCTCGGCTGATTGACAGTGCCGAGGAACCCTTGCTCGTAAGGTCGTCGAGGTTCTCACCCGACTATTGCTGCTACTGTGACCAGGATTTTCGTTTCTGAACGGTCCATACGAGCTCTCGCCCGCACTTCCACCCGATCAGAACGCCGACCTACGTGGTCACCCCTGGTGGGGTGCTGCTGGGTCTCGGAAATGGATTTGAGCCCCGATCATTTTGGGCGCCTCGAACCTCGGCCGGTAAGCTGTTACGCTTTTCTTAGAGGGTTGCTGCTTCTAAGCTCACCTCCCGGCTGTTTAGGGCTCGAGACCACCTTCGATCGCACTTAATCCATATTTGGGGTCCTTAACCTAGCTCTGGGTTGTCTCCCTTACGGTGCACAAGCTTACCCCGCACACCGGACTCCCATCGTCTACAACGTTCGTAAGTTCGGAGTTTGACAGAAAAGCCGACTCCTCTCGGAGGCGGGATTTTCAATCGGTCGCTCTACCTCACGAACTATCTCAGATGAGGTCATGCTTCGACATGTTTCGGTCGGAACCAGCTGTTGCCGAGTTCGATGGGCCTTTCACCCCTACACATAAGTCACGAGAGGGTATTGTAAGACACCAACTCTAACGGGCCTCCACGTGCCTTTCGGCACGCTTCACCCTGCTCATGCGTAGATCACTCGGTTTCGGGTCGCATCCCCGCGACTCCCCGCCCTAAAAGACGGCGGCCCTGGTCCGTGAGGACTGCGGCCATGTCGCTTTCGCTACGTCTACTCTGATACACAGATTAGACTCGCCGTGGAGATGCACTCCCTGGTTCGTTTTTCAAAACGTACGACGCAACATCGGCTTCTGTGTCGTCTTACTGTATCCTCGCGGATGGGTCATTAAGACACAGACCTTGTATGCCACGTCGTTCTATCGCCAACTGATTTCAGGCTCTATTGCACAATCCTTCTCGGAGTGCTTTTCAGCGTTCGCTCACGCTACTTGTTCGCTATCGGTCTCGAGGAGTGTTTAGTCTTCCCGGGGGATGCCCGGGGAATTTTCACGAGGGATATCCGACCCACGCTACTCTGGAGCTGACGCACGACGTACTGCTTTCTGATACGGGGTTGTCACCCTGTTTCACGCTCCGTTCCAGAAGACTTCTCAGAAAGGTTCCGTCGATGAAAGTCAGTCCGTACACCACATTGCCCCGAAGGGCTTCGGTTTGGACTGTGTCGTGTTCACTCGCCGTTACTAACGACATCGCAGTTGCGTTCTTTTCCTGTCGGTACTAAGATGTTTCAGTTCCCGACGTTCCCTATTGCGCAAGGCAATTGTTGAGAGGGATTCCCATTCGGAGATCCTACGTTCTTCGCTTCCATGCAGCTCCCGTAGGCTTTTCGCAGCTTGGCACGTCCGTCATCGGCTCTCGAGCCGAGCCATTCACCAGCTGGCACAGTAGCCAGTTGTTGAGACGATCTAAGATCGCCTCATGGTTGAGACGGACTCCAAAGGAGTTCGCCTCGTTGTGAGACAGCCTCGAAAGAGACTGTCTCGAGATTGAGACACATAACGTGTCTCAAATGTATGTTCACTGTACCCGGATACTGAGAATCTCCGAAGAGACTCCCAGTGAATTGTACTGGGTCCAGTGGACGCCTGGATTGCACGTACACACGATATCATCACACACCGAGGTGGTACGTCGGTGTGTTCTACCCTTCCCATCCGCGCTTACGCGGGACGGTGCATTGGTTTGTTCTGCGTATTACACCCCAACGCCGTCACCCATTTAAGGGGCACGGTTCGGGGCGCGCAGGTATGGACTCAGTGGGATTCGAACCCACGGCATCCTCCTTGCAAAGGAGGCACTCTGCCGCTGAGCTATGAGCCCAACTCGGTCGGCAGCGCCGACCGAGTACGAAATGTTAGCCTTGGTAGTTCGAAGGTGCCCGATCGCACGACGGGCCGAACGGTGTACGTGGAATCTTTCGAAACGTACGATGGACGCAATGAGTATGAAAGGTGAGTCCGCCCCGAAGTGGGGCGGATCTCGATCGTTAGGAGGTGATCCAGCCGCAGATTCCCCTACGGCTACCTTGTTACGACTTAAGCCCCCTTGCGAAGCCCAGATTCGACTCGCGGATGCGAGCCTCATCCGGACCTCACTCGGGTGCTTTGACGGGCGGTGTGTGCAAGGAGCAGGGACGTATTCACCGCGCTCTTCTGAAACGCGATTACTACCGAATCCAGCTTCATGCGGGCGAGTTTCAGCCCGCAATCCGAACTACGACCAGGTTTCTGAGATTACCGTCGCCTCTCGGCGTTGGAACCCATTGTCCTGACCATTGTAGCCCGCGTGTTGCCCAGCCCATTCGGGGCATACTGACCTACCGTTGCCCATTCCTTCCTCCAGTTTAGCACTGGCAGTCTTCCTAATGTACCCACCCGGCCGGAGCCGGTGCTGGCAATTAGGAACGTGGGTCTCGCTCGTTGCCTGACTTAACAGGACGCCTCACGGTACGAGCTGACGGCGGCCATGCACCTCCTCTCACTAGCTCGTAGCGGATGTCGTTAACATGACTGTCATTACTAGTGTCGGGGCTGGTGAGATGTCCGGCGTTGAGTCCAATTAAACCGCAGGCTCCTCCGGTTGTAGTGCTCCCCCGCCAATTCCTTTAAGTTTCATCCTTGCGGACGTACTTCCCAGGCGGCTCGTTTAGCGGCTTCCCTACGGCACAGCACCCACTCGTAGTGGGTGCCACACCTAACGAGCATCGTTTACAGCTAGGACTACCCGGGTATCTAATCCGGTTCGAGACCCTAGCTTTCGTCCCTCACTGTCGAATCCGTCTTCTCAGAGTGCTTTCGCCATCGGTGGTCCGTCCGGGATTACAGGATTTCACTCCTACCCCGGACGTACCCTCTGAGCCTTCCGGTTCCAAGCCACACAGTTTTCGCCGGACGCCCACCTGTTGGGCAGGTGGATTTCCCGACGAACTTGTATGGCCAGCTACGGACGCTTTAGGCCCAATAAAATTGGACATCACTCGAGCTGCCGGTATTACCGCGGCGGCTGGCACCGGTCTTGCCCAGCTCTTATTCGTGTACCTCCTTACAGTACACAAAAGCGAGGGCTAGTATGCCCTCGCACTTGGGATTCCCCTATCGCACTTGCGTGCAGTGTAAAGGTTTCGCGCCTGCTGCGCCCCGTAGGGCCCGGAATCTTGTCTCAGATTCCGTCTCCGGGCTCTGACTCTCATCACCCGTACCAATTATTGGCACGGTGGGCCGTTACCCCACCGTCTACCTAATCGGCCGCAGCCGCATCCTTCAGCGCCGGAGCGTTTGGAGTACGCCGCATTCCAGCAGGCGTACCGCATCCACTATTAGCCTCAGTTTCCCGAGGGTATGGTGGTCTGAAGGGTAGCTTGGCCACGTGTTACTGAGCTATCTGCTACGAATCTAAGTTCGTACAACTAGCATGGCTAAATCGAATCCCAATAGCAATGTCCTCCGGCAGGATCAACCGGAATGTGTCCAACC
>NZ_JAQFWV010000123.1:0-5239 GCF_056175805.1 Halohasta sp. A2
GGAGGCCGTCGGAATAATATACTAATTTTGACCAATTATTTATTTTCAGACCTTATTTAGTTAGTTTTAGATTCTGTCACTGAATTATGGGTAAGAGACAGTCGTTTACGACGGGGAGGATGTCACTGGACGTTACCGATTAGGCCGTGCAATGCCAAGCCAGATATAATGAAACGAATCCTCGTCCCCTCAGACGGAAGTGAGACAGCTGAGACCGCGGTTGAAAAAGCCCTCGATATCGCTAGTAAATTCGACGCTAGACTCCACGTCCTCTACGTTGTGGACACCGCATCGATACATCCCGGCAAGCGGAATCCGCTGTTGCTCGACGAATTTCACGAGGGAGGCGAGAAGTTAATTGATGATATTGTCGAGGAAATAGAGCGAAAAAGCGAGGTACCGGTAACAGGAGCGATAGCCCAGGGTACCCCGTATCAGGAGATCTGTGACTACGCAGCCGACCACGATATCGATCTTATTGTCATGTCGACAAATGGTCGAACGGGGGTTGAACGATATTTGATAGGAAGCATCACCGATAACGTTATTAGAACATCAGAGGTCCCCGTACTAGTGGTCCCTCTGATATCGCATTCGTAACCAGTCGAGCGAAATCCTAATGGCTATATTTGAGAGAACTTGTAACATCTTATACCTGTTTCAAGATAATATAACTAGGGAATGTCACAAACACACCCGCTTCTCGTCGTCCTTGGTATATCATTTGTCGTCGCCGCAGTGACCGGCGCAAGTAGCGTCTCAGTTTCGATGGCTCCGGCGATTGGATCGGGTTCCGTGGGGGGGCTTCGAGGAGCCTCCCTCGTTGGATTTTTGGCTTCGTTGACGCGGTGGTACAAGGAGCCACCGTCACGTGAGGTGTCGGGACTAATATCCTCGACGGACAGGTCAGTAAGCTGCGGTCAGACGAGTGCCAAACAGATATCGATTATTCGGTACAGGCTGTAGGCCGTAATGCCAATGTGGGTAAACTGAATTACGAGCCATCGCTCGTCTTTCGTTGTGGTGACCCACGAGCCACTCCCGACGATGAAAACCGCACTCCAAAAGACGAGATCAATCCAAGCGGGAACCATGGCTTATCGGGACTCTCAGGATGACAGATCGGTGAATTGAGGCGTCTCAGGATTCATATCCCCGACCTTTGCTGCTAATGACCGCAACCGGACACGGAGCGTTCTGCATCATGTACTCCGTACGATGACCGAAGAACGCCCGCTGAGAGACCATTCGAACGCTGCTTCCGATTAATAAGAGGTCGAACGCTCCCTCCTCTGCGAGTTTGACCAGCTCTTTTTCGGGTTCGTCCTCGCCGACGACGACCTCGGTCGAGACGTCGACGCCGCGATTACGGCCGATAACTGCCTCGCCCTCGACGATGTCTTCGCCGAGTTCGACCGCGTGTGAGAGATCCGGACCGTCGACGAAGAGGTCGTTGACCTGCGGCGGGTTGACGATGTGGACGATGTGGACGACCGCCCCTAACGAGTTCGCCAGCGCGAACGCGACTTCAGCGGTCCGCCTGTTGGTCGACGTGCCGACCGTCGGCAGGAGAATGCGCTTGATTGCTTTTCGCTGTTCTAATCCGTTCCCATTGTCGACTTTCGAATCAACAACCATGAGCGGACACGGCGAGTCGCGGATGATCTCGTCGATGGTGTCGCTGAACATCGGGTCACCAGGTTTCGCCCCCCGTTCGCCGGCCCCGATCGCCAGCAGATCGTAGCCTTCGGAGGCTTCTTCGAGGATCGTTTTCGTTGCACTCACCGGTTCGCCACGCGTGATGTTCTGAACACGGCTTTCGTCTTCGACAGCAAGCTCAGATCGCATCAGCTCAAGACATTGCTGTGGTGCGTCGTTTTCGGCTGCGCTGGATTGCTGGCTCGCAGTGTTCTGTCTGTCGCTCTCTGCGTCCGTCGAGTCGTCGACCGGTTTGTCGAACATCCCACGGAGATTGCGCCGCAGTCGGGCGATGAACCCCTCGTCGTCGGCGTCTCCGCGAGTTATGTACATCACCGTCGTCTCGGCTTCACTCTGTGCGGTCAGCCGCCCGAGAAGGAAGCCAGCGAAGCGCGAGTCGGGGCTACATCGGGTTGGCAGCAAGATCCGTGTGAGCGAGCCAAGGAAACTCGATTGTTCTTCTTCTTCGCGTTCGAGCCGCTCACGCTCGTCGTCGGACATCTCGATTTTCGGAATCGACCACCGCATGACGATGGGTGCCACAAACGAGGTGACGATGGCGACCATGACGATAATCGAGTACATGTCGTTCGTCAATATGCCGAGCCCGAGACCGATGGTGGCGACGATGATCTCCATCGCGCCGCGGGCGTTCAGCCCGCTGCCGATAGTGATTCCTTCCCACTTTGAGAGGCCAGCGATTCGCGCAGCACCCATCACGCCGGCGAACTTGCCGAAACAGGCGACACCGAGAACGACGAGTCCAACCAGCGCGACGACCGGATCGAGCAACGCTGCGATATCCATTCGCAATCCAGCGATAGCGAAGAAGATCGGCGCGAACACGCCCAGTGTCATCGTTTCGATAACGTGTTCGACCTGATAGTCGAAGCGTTTGACTTGGCTGACGAGAATCCCGACGACAAAGGCCCCCAGAATCGCCTCCAAGCCGAGGTACTGCGTGATCACGCCTGCGGTGAGTGCGAGTACGATCAGCGTCGTGATCATGGCCGTGTGACCACCGATAGTGTTGTCGACCCATCGCATGATCGACTGGACGACGCGCGGGCCGATGGTGAACGAAATGGCGAGGAAGACGATGACCGAAAGGAGCGTCGTCAGTGCCGAGCCGAGTTCGACGGTCCCCGTGCTGGCGAGCCCCGAAACGGTCCCGAGCAGAATCCAGCCGATGGTGTCGTCGACCATCCCTGCGGCGAGGATGAGCTGGCCGATGTCGCGACGGACCACGTCGAGTTCGATCAGTACCTTCGCGATAACCGGAATGGCCGAGATACTCATCGCCGTCGCGATAAACAGACTGAACACGAGCCGCTGGTCGGGTGCAGCGATGAACTCCATTGGAAGGAACCAACCGAGGCCAAATCCAGTCGCAAACGGCAGGAGAATCCCCCCGAGCGAGAGAATCACTGCGGTTCGGCCCTTACTGACGATGAGGTCGATGTCGGTTTCGAGGCCTGTCAGAATCAACAGCATGATCAGCCCGAGCCAGCCCACCATTTCGAGGAGATGGAACTGGGCTTCCGAGACGACGAAGATCGTCTCGTAAGCTCCCGGTAAGACTGCCCCGAAAATAGAGGGTCCGAGAACGACGCCGGCGAGGAGTTCACCGATGACCGGCGGCTGGCCGTAGGCGCTGAATAGCTCACCGAGCGACCGTGCCATGACGAGCAGCAAAAGCACCTGCACGAGGACAATCAGTAGTGCGTCGTGGCCGAGTGGTTCGATGACCGTCATGCAGTCAACCACCTATGGGAACGCGGTCGGCTGCGTACCTGCCGGTGCTGAAACCAGTTCATACCACCATTGATTGGTTTAATGGTATAAACCAACCGATCTAATTTTGTAAAAGATAGATAAAACCGTGTCAGATTTGGATTTTAGTAGAGAGACCATCATCCGTCCACCTAATAGCTCAATCACACGTCTTGCAACTATCCAAGTTAATATACCCGCCTCAGCATACGTCGTATATGAACGACACGCCAGATTCGGGCTCGCCGTACCGGTTAGACGAGATCGACCGGCGGATCATTTACGAGCTCATGGCGGATTCACGGAACAACACGCCACCGAAGATCGCAAAGCTGGTCGACGTCTCGCCGGGGACGGTTCGCAATCGGATTCAGCAGCTCGAAGAACACGGCGTCATCACGGGCTACCGTGCCTCGATCAACTTTGAGGCGACCGGCGTTCGGTTAGTGACGCTTTTTATGTGCAACGCGCCGTTCGACCGACGACAGGTCGCCGCCGAGGCCGCCGAGTCGATCTCCGGTGTTATCAACGTTCGCGTGCTTCTCGGTGGTCGACGGAACTTCCACGTGCTGGCGGTCGGCAACGGAACAGAAGACCTCCAGCGAATCGGCCATCTGTTGTCGGGATTGGGTGTCGAGATCGAAGATGAAATGATTCTCCAAGAAGATCGGAATCAAGCCTATCATCCATTCGGACCAAACGACGGGACAGAGTCGATATACAATAGCGACTTCATCAGCCTCTCGGGAGAAACAGAGGTCGCAGAGCTCACGGTTCGTAGAGACGCTCCACTTGCCGGACTCACCTTAGAGGAGGCAAGCCAGAAAGGAATGCTCGATGACGACTTGCTCATCATCACGATCCACCGGAACGACGAACTCATCACTGCCCACGGGACAACACAGATACAACCCGACGACACCGTCACGGTCTTTTCTCGAAGAGATATCGATGATGCGACCATCGAGATGTTTGTTGGACAGGATTCAGTAGCCTAATTTATCGACGATTTATCTTCAATACTGATTCACTCGTACCCTTCGCCCGCTTTGTGGAGATTGTTGGAAATGCAAATTAATAGACTCATTAGTGTTCAACAAAAATTGTGGTGAGAATCCTTGGGAGAAGTCGTGAAAGTAGACTGCTAGCTGTGTTGACTAACCAGTGACATCATCCCTGGCGTTAAACAGTAGTTGCCGAACCTAGCTGGGACTCTTGGGGCTAGACTGCATCTCTAAAACATGGTCCAGACGACAGAGGCAAAACTGGTCTGTCGTGTTGCTTCGACGCTAGTGTGTCCGGAATTTAATTTCGGTATCAAGAGGATAGATCCATAATACAGACGTTACGTGTAAGACATTGTATAATTAAGTAGGAGTATGGGATTATCCTGTTCACAATGTGACCACGAATTTGACGAACAAGAAGAATTTCAGGCATTACTCTCTGGTCGCTGTCCAGTTTGCGGAAGTGAATTAGGTCTTGCCGACCAGCACGAGCAATATCTTGACCAAGGAAACACGCCATTTAGCTACGATCCAAATCAGGACTTCATGACAGAACAATAAGTATAAACTCTGTTCTGACCAATTCGGGTCAGCGAGAGATTGAGCAGAATCGATGCTGGACATGCGGTCTATGGGCTCTGTTGACTTGATGGAAACGCTGCTATCCTAAGAGAGCGTGAAACAAGATATGGGGCGCAAGAGACCGACGGATTTCACGTGCCGTAGAGCACGTTCTGTTGACTGGTCCGTGTGCGAAAGAA
>NZ_JAQFWV010000124.1:0-5129 GCF_056175805.1 Halohasta sp. A2
CGCCGACGCGGCGTTCCCTCGCTCTCTGAGTGAATTCGTCACAGCGTAATCTACTGCGATATCGTGTGTTTTGAACGCAACAGCTCAGTTTACGCGGAGCAGAATTTGATTCGGCAACTACTGTTCAGGACGGGGAGGATGTCAACTTATCATCTGCTAATAAAATATTTATATTGTGGGTGTCTGTATGTCAAATATAGATTTACGTCCATGATCGAAAACACAATACAAGTTCTCCACGTCGACGACGATCCTGATTTTATGGATGTAGCGAGAAAACATCTTGAACGAGAAGACGGGCACATCGAATTGCAGACCGCAATGACCATCGACGAAGGGTTGAGTATTGTTTCTGAAGGAGATGTCGATTGCATTGTTTCTGATTATGACATGTCTAATAAAACGGGAATAGAATTCCTTCGGTCCATTAGAAAACAAGATGAGGACCTTCCATTTATTTTATTTACTGGAAAGGGGAGTGAGGAAGTTGCTAGCCAAGCAATTTCAATGGGGGTAACTGACTACATACAAAAAAAGACCGCCACCTCTCAGTACACACTGTTAGCAAATCGAAGTAGAAAGTGTGTGGGCTCAAAACGAACGCGATCGACATCTTGAGGCCATAGAAACCGCTCGTGAGGGTATTAGCATTCTCAATGAAGATGGGTATTTTGTGTATGTTAACCAAGCTTACGCCGACCTCTATGGATATCGACCTACTGAAATTCTTGGCGAACACTGGGAGTTTCTCACGTTAACAGATGACCTTCCCTATGCTTACGAAGAAATCTTACCAATTCTACATGACAATGGGTACTGGCATGGGGTTACAACTGGCCTTCGAGCCGACCAAAGTATTTTTATTGAAGATCATGTCCTTGCTATGACCGATACGGGTGGAATCGTATGTACCGTTCGAGATATAACCGAACAGAAAGAGCGAGATAAACAGCACAAGGAAACGAGTATATTGCTTTCAACGCTCTTTGATTCACTGCCTGTTGGGGTTCTCGCTGAAGATGACGAACGCAATGTGATGGCAATTAATAAACAATTGTTCGAATTCTTTGAGGTATCTGGTTCACCGAGTGAAACTATTGGAAGAGACTGTAAACAGTTTGCAAGCAAAGTAAGCGAGTTGGTAGTCGATCCTACAAAATTTGTTGAACGCATCAACACAGTAGCGAGTGAGGGTGAACCAGTTGACAAAGATGAAGTAGTTTGCACAAATGGTCAGACGCTTGAACGGAATTACCAACCAATTGAATTTCTAGGCGGGAATGGTCATCTATGGGTCTATTACGATGCAACAGACCAAAAAAATCATGAACGGCATTTAAAAGCATTAAACACGACGAATCAGGATCTTATGGCTGCAAAAACGTCTGATGAAGTTTGTGAGGTTGCTATAAACGCAGCTCGTGATGTTCTTGGACTTCAATTGACCGGAATTCACCTTTTTGATGAGACTGAATCGGGACTTGTACCAATGGCAGCAACTGATGGTTTAATTGAACTCGTCGGTGAGCCTCCAGTACTCACGCGTGATGGTAGTATCGCGTGGCGAGTTTACAGCGAAGGAAACGCGTTTGCACTCAATAATGTCCCTGCAGATTCTGATATATACAATCCAGATACATCTATCCGGAGTGAAATATATCTCCCGATCGGCGATTATGGCATTTTGCTTGCTGGTTCACCAGAGTACGATCAGTTCGATGATCAAGATCTAGTACTTGGCGAAATACTGGCAAGAAGTATTAACACCGCTCTTGAACAGGTTTCACAAACACAAGAATTGCAATCTCGAGAGAGTAAACTTAGACACCAAAATGAGCGCTTAGAGGAGTTCACGAGTGTTGTTTCGCACGACATCCGGAATCCACTAGCAGTCGCTGCAGGCCATTTGGAACTCGCTATGGAAGATTGTAGCTGTACACATCATGAAGGCATATCGCGGGCACTCAATCGAATTGAGGCGTTGGTGGATGACCTACTTAAACTTGCACGAGAGGGTACTACCACAGCAGATATAAGCCCTATCTCACTCGCTGAAGTCTCTAAGAATTATTGGATGAATGTAGACACATCAAGTGTGACACTAAACGTCAATACTGAAGATATAATCTTTGCAGATAAGATTCGGTTGAAACAATTTTTTGAGAACCTCTTTAGAAATGCAGTCGAACACGGTGGAGAGGTAGTGACAGTTGACACATTTGAAAACGGATTCTATGTTTCTGATAATGGACCGGGAATCCCCGCTGATGAGCGCGATCAGGTGTTTAAATTTGGTCATTCGACTTCGGATAGCGGAACTGGATTTGGTCTTAAGATTGTCAAAGAAATAGTAGAAACGCACGACTGGGAAATCAATATTACTGAGGGTGAGAGCGGAGGTGCACGATTTGAGATTACTGGTGTTGAAATCGATTCAAATTAGGAATGATCATCAAAGTTACAACGTCACAATCTTACTTTGGAGGGTGGAGAGGATATCTTAATAGAACAGCGAGAGTTCCACGGATCACCCGACCGTGGGTGAATCGCGTACGCTCGCCTACTGTTCAGTCTCCTCGATGTACCGACGAACCATATTCTAGGAAACCTTCGCGCTTCAGCGCGGGGAGGAGGTCAATTTCTTAAAATTAGTAAGTGGTACTCAATAGGTGTTAATCAAATGTTTTCGGTTCAAAAGAGATTCCAGAAATATCAATCCTCACGCCACTACGGTCTCCAGTTTCGACTGAAATTTCCCATCCATGGCTTAGTGCAATCTGTTGTGCAATCGTGAGTCCAAAGCCGGTTTGACCCCTTTTTGTTGTATAACCTGGATCGAATATCAATTCTTGTCCTTCGTCAGCAATACCTGTACCATCGTCTTCCACATAGATACTCGAATCTGTTGTTCCCACATAAACAGTCACGTCATCTGTATTATGTTCGATAGCATTGGTAAATAGACACTCAAGTAATTGCTGGAAACGATTTACATCTGCCTTGAATTGCTTTGAATCCATACAATTAAGAGTTGATTCATTTACGCTGATTGTCGACCATGCATCTGCAGCTGCATTTTGTAGAGAAATATCTTCTAGGTCAATCAAATCTTCACCTTGTTTGGAGAGTTCGAGTATTTGCTCAACTAATGTTTCAATACGAACAAGTGAACGATCGATTTGTTTGAGTTGAGATTCGTCTCCCGATTCATTATACAGTTCGAGTGCCCCAGAGGCAATATCAATCGGACTCTTAAGTCCCTGAGATAGTGTTTTTTTAATGTCTTTTAGGCGTTCGTTATGTCGTTTGAGTTTTTGTTCGCGTGATTTGAGACTGGTTATATCACGACTGTTAATAATAAATCCATTAACAAATTTATTATCAAACAAATTCTGCCCACGAGATTCTAAGATAGGCCATGTACGATCTGGGTCTTTGAATCGGAACTGAACGGTTGGTTCTATAGACGGATTATCAATTGCTTCAAAAAATTTCTCCATTGCATGTTGCCGGTCATCTGGATGTGCAAAGCTAAAAATAGACTCCCCAACTAGTTCTTCGGTTTCATATCCAAGTACTTCTTTTGCAGATGGGGAAACGTAGGTGAATTGAGCATTTTCGTCGACGATAGAAATCACATCGGACGAATTCTTTACTAATTGACTAAATCGTTGCTCAGATTTTTTAAGCGTCTGCATCGCCCTGTGTCGTTCAACAGCATTATTAATGCGATTAGCTAATACAGAATACTTACTTGATCCACCTCCTTTCTGCAGATAGTCGGTCACACCTTTCGAAATTGCTTCGCCTGCGATACTTTCGCTACCCTTACTGGTAAATAATATAAATGGTAGATCGTTGTAATTTTCTCGAACAAGTTCAAGAAAATCTAGACCATCTTGATGAGGCATATCATAATCACTCACAACAGCATCCACCTCATCAAGACACTCGAAACCATCCTCGACGGAGTTTTCAGTATGTACTTCAAACCTTGGTTTTTCTCGTGTGAGAAATGTCGACGTAAGGTCGGCTAGATCTTTATCATCATCAACAACCAGAACCTGTATCGTTTCAGGATTTTCGATTTCATCTGGTAGTAATCCATTTGATCGGACATCTTCACCAGATAATAATTGTGATAGCTCACTCATTAGATTTCTCCTGAAGAATTAGTTCAAAGTAAGGAACCATCACTTCCTTAGCTTGCTTCCAATAGGTGTCTGTATGCATATCATGCAGTTCGACAGCTAATATATATCGCACAGTCTCTGGTCCAAACCCTGATTGTCCATCTTTTGGTTTCCGTGGATACGTATCGTCTTGTAAGGCAGCTTGTAATTCGTATTGCTGTGCTCTCAAGAGCGGTTTCCAGTAATCATCACCTACTTTGTGCTTTCGCCATCCTTTCGTACTATATTCAGCATATAATGGGTCCATTCCCACAATTGATGCACGAATGCGGAATTGTGTCTTGACAGTGCTCCAATCCGCATCACGAAGTCCGTTTGTATCAAGCTGACCATTACGCAGATGTTTTATTTCGACATCATCTTTTGCAAACAGAGCATTTACATACGCAGTCGCTGCCTGCTGAGCTTCTACTTCGTTAAGATGAGAAAATTGTAATTTGTCTACAAATGCAAAATGATCAATGGCTTTTTCTGGGTTGCCACGATCGTGTTCTCGAAATCCTAAACATGTCTCTTTTGCCATCCGAGTTGCTTGATTATTGATGTTGGTTTTTCCATCGTATGTGAATAAACCCTTTACCATGATTTAATGAATTATCGACTAAGTAATAACTATTTTTGTAATATAACGCTCAGGTCTAGAATGACAAGGTTGAATTGTCTTTTTCAAGGCGAGAATCCTGCCGTTTACAGTAGTTACCGAATCAGATTTTTGTCGAGAGACTCAGGATAACGTTTGCTCCGGAATCACAGGAGTGGGACTTTCCTTCCAGCAGTAGCTGGTCGAAGGAGGGTGAGGGAACACCGTCGGAGTGGTCTGCGCTATGTTTGAATCTACGGAGCGCGTATAGGCGCTAATGAAGGCTTCTCGTCGGACCAAGTTGGTGAAACATCTGTCGGAAAAAGAGCTTGATGACGCGATCAATGAAGCACAAA
>NZ_JAQFWV010000125.1:0-5022 GCF_056175805.1 Halohasta sp. A2
CAATGTCGAATTTCCGCTGACGCTCTACGAGATTCGTTGCGCGAACGCGTTCGCGCAACTCATCAGAAGGAAACGCTCTTTGAATTCGCTCAACGATAACTGAACCCGGTGGAGAATAGCCCATACATTCCACCGGGTTTCTCTGACAGGTAGTCACGACGATATCTGGTTGAGCGCGATCTCACTCTGCTAAACTAGAACGGATGGGATTGGGCCATAGGATTTTTCGCGGTCCAAGGGTGTCTCAGAAAGTACTACCACCGCAGGCATGCCGACTCGGCGTGTGAGCTGCCGAAGGCTGTGATGAGAGATTGGATGGCCACTGGGATGCTTGGTGGTGTGGTACTGCACGCCACGGGTGGTTTTGGTGATAACAATCGGAGTGGGTGTCTCGAAGAGGCCAACCCACGGGTCGTGGTCTTGGTCGATATCCGAGAGTTCGTCGAGAATCGATGAGAGCTTACGGGGGGTTGGATTGCTGTCTTCGTGTGTGGGTGCATGGATTGTTGGGTTGGTTACCGGTTGGACGTCTGTGTCGTGCCACTGATAGCCATCCCAGTGCGAGTGGGTTTGGATCCATCCGTTGTTGGTTTGCTCGAGTGTGAGCTTTTTTCGAGGGCCATCGAGGGGCGTCCACTGGAGGACGATTGGCTCGCTCATTGGGTGGTCTCCTGGGTCTTTGGAACCGGTGTGGGGTTCGAAGGATGGGTGGGTACGAGCCGTGGTGAGGCCACTTCGAGGGTGTGGTGGGGGCTCATCGGGACGCCCCTCCTTCGTGTGGAAGCTTTGAGAGTTGGATATTCAGTTGTAGGTGTGGCGTCGCATCGTGAGCAACTCTGAGAATGGTGAGTGCGCTCAACAGGGTGGTATCGAACTGAATGTCGACGGTGAGCGCGTCTTGGGACGTTGGCGTTTCGGTGTGAGTGTCTGTATTACGATCGCTGGCAGTTCGGTCAGACCGACAATTGTGGGCGGCGATGCGTTCTGGGAGGCCGACGACACCACAGCGCAGACAGACTTCGAGTTCTGGTGAGGCGTGCGGAAAGTCTGCGAGGTCGGTAGAGTCTATTGTCGACCCAGCAGTGGCTATCTGGGTATCGGACTGTTCGACAGATTCATCTGGCTTAGATTCGGAATCTTTCATGCTTCGTGAGTGCGAAGCACGGGGTCGGTATCTCTAGTACCGGCCTCACTTTCTGAGGCGAGCCGTGCTTCTCAGTTAGATAGTCTATACCCAGTGACTTAAAATTTACTGTTAGTCACGACTATCTATAAGGAATAGAAGTATATACTACCTGCATAGAGTAGCTGCCCTTACATAATTACTATATTAATAGCCAATCAAGACCGCCTAATGGATACCAGTGAATTGCTTGAGAGTGATCGACAAATAATAGATGCACTCACTGAAGGTCGGTGTACTCCCGCATTTCTTGTCGACATCACAGGTCTGTCAAAACAAACAATCCATAATCGACTGAATGTTCTTGTGGCAGCTGGCCACGTCGAGAAAATCCATTCCAGTGGACTCTATGAACTCGTTGATGATCCACGAGAAAAATAAGCAACAGAGCTGTGAGATACTTTTACAGCTAATCATCAAATAAAACGGTCACTGCATACACTCAGAACAGGTTTGTTATCAAACGATAGCATAGAGTTCAGCTGTGACTCATAGACCCCACCGTGTCGAGTGTTTTCGAAAGTACTGAGGCTAGACCCTCATACACCCAGCTTCTAGACCCCACTGCGTCGACTGTTTTCCTTGGCTAAACTCACCTAACAGGATTCTATATGGGATGATTTCGCCTAGAGTGCCACCCCACTGTGTCGAGTGTTAATCAATACAAAACCTCGTAGTGTATTGAATAGGCTAGTTGGAGACCCCACTGTGTCGAGTGTTTTCGCTGGCTATATGGATTTAGCACGCTATTTAGCACAGATTATATTTCCTCACCACCCCACAGCGTCGAATGTTTCTACGATCAAGTGTTTGTCTCAAAAATCATTCGACACACTAGACGCGGTGGTTTTATTATCCAATAGCTATCAGACAGTAGTACTCAATGACGACCTTCACTCGTGATTCCGAGATATTTTCTGACGAAGATATGCTTCGGGAAGATTACCAACCCAAATCGATTACTGCACGTGAAGAAGAACTGCGTGCGTATAAGACGGCACTCCAGCCGGTTGTAAATGGCGCGCAACCGCGGAACATATTCCTGTATGGAAAGACCGGTGTGGGAAAAACAGCGGTCTCAAGATACCTCCTTGAGCAACTGAAACAGGATACAAAACAGTACGAGGATGTTGATCTCTCTGTATATTGGCTTAATTGTACGAACCTCTCGTCGTCTTACCAGGTTGCAGTCAACCTCGTTAATATCATCCGACCTCCAGAAAACCGTATCAGTACAACCGGGTATCCACAGCAACGTGTCTTTGATATTCTCTATGAGGAACTTGATGCAATTGGTGGGACGATTTTATTGGTTCTTGATGAGATCGATCACATTGGAAGCAACGATGAAATACTCTATGAGCTGCCACGTGCTCGCTCAAACGGCTATCTCGAATCCGCAAAACCGGGCGTCATCGGTATTAGTAACGACTTTGGGTTTCGCGACAGCCTTTCGCCGAAAGTCAAAGACACACTCTGTGAAGAAGACATTCACTTCCCACCGTACGATGGTACAGAACTTGAGGCAATTCTACATCGACGCGCAGACGGTGCACTCTACGATGACGCAGCCAAGCACGGTGTGATTTCGCTGTGTGCTGCCCTTGCGGCCCAAGATACAGGAAGTGCACGACAGGCACTCAATTTACTTTACAAAGCAGGCGAGTTGGCGCGAGCAGCCGACAAATCAGAGATCACCGAAGACCATGTTCACAAAGCTCGTGAGAAACTCGAACAGAGTCAGATCGAACATGGGATGCGTGAATTGACACAGCATGGTCATCTGTCACTGGTAGCTACACTTGCTCTTGCACTCGAAGAGGACACACCTGCGCGAGTGAGAGATATCTATCCACGCTATCGAACGATTGCAGAGAAGTCAGATATCGATCCCTTAGTTCGTCGACGGATGCACGATCATCTTGCAGACCTTACAATGCTTGGTATTCTCAATCGGCAGTCTCGAAATGAAGGTCGTGCTGGCGGTCAGTACTACGAGTACGAATTTGATGTCGGACTCAAACTCGTATGTGAAGTTGTCGACACACTCGATGGTATCGCACTTCCACGTCGTATTGTACAGCATCTGTGAGAGCCAATCATTATTAACCAGAACATTCGACATGGTGGGGTGTGACTGTTCAGCTCTGTTTGATGACCTAGGTGAAACACTTGACACAGTGGGGTGAGAGTAACTCGAATTCAGCGAGATATGACCGACACACAGACTCTCATCAAGACGCTGGACTTCCAACTCGACATTCAGAGCGACAACGAGGGCCTGCTGTACGACGCCACACTTGAAGCCCGCTCGGTGTTCAACGAAACCATCAGGCTCGCCAAAGAAGGCGTGGACTGTAACACGATTTCTGACCGTGTAGCCGACGATACCAATCTCATGAAAAACACAACTCAGCGCGTCGCCGCCAAAGCACTCGGTGCGATGGAGAACTACTTCGAGTACCACGACTTCGGACTCCCGAGCCACACCAAGGACGGCGAGTAACCGCTTCGTGCGAACTACGAGGTCATCTCCGGTATACATTCTCTGAACCGATTGAGGCAGTAATTGGGACAATCGAAGGGTATGATACGTTCAACGAGATTTCGATGTCGACTGTCCCACACCACATGCCAAGTGACGGGGTTTTTCAGATAAATTCTTATCGAATAAGTTAGTAGATCGCAGTCCATAGATTGGTTCTCCCTTCACTCGGTATTGGGTGTGTGTGACTAGAATATACTCTAGTATCAGATTCGATTAGATGGGATATCTTTCGAAAGGAACATTCGACACGATGGGGTGTGACTGTTCGTCTTGATGACGATTTTGGCAAACGGTATCTTGGACTAGTTGACAGAGGCACATATAATATACATATCTCACTCGGTATCGGGTGTGGGGGTCTAGCCTTTCATCGATGAAAACAGAACTATCTGGTCAAAACACGTGGCCATTTCCTGTAGCACATAAGGGGTTACTTACACCGCGGGAAGGGAACACGACTTCGCCTGCTTACTGACGACAAACCGAAAGGGATGGTAGATGTTGACGACGAACCGATCCTCACCCACTGTTTTGACAAACTCGTTGCATTAGGGGCCGATGAACTCGTTGCATTAGGGGCCGATGAAATCGTTGTTGTCGTGGGGTACCTCAAAGAGAAGATTATCGATTACTATGATGAGTACCGAGACGTCGACAATCAGGAGTTGACGACCAATGGTTCGTACCACTCCCGATTTTGTTCGTACCACTCAATAAACTCATTCACGCCTTCTCTGATATCTCGACTTGGCTCGTAGCCGATCATCTCTTGTGCTTTCGAGATATCTGCATGGGTGTGTTCGGCATCACCCTCTCGGGCTTCGGTATAGTTGATCTCTAAGCTAGTATCGATCTCATCTCGGACAACTTCCGCAAGGGTAGCGATGTCAATGTTATCTGTTGAGCCGATGTTCATCGTCTCGCCGTCAGCGCTGTCATTAGTCAGAAGGCTGTGATTGGCCTCCACAATATCCTCAATATAGGTAAAATCACGCGTCTGTTTGCCATCGCCGTAGATTTCTGGAGACACACCACGCATACAGCGAGAGACGAAGTTACTGATCGCCATATTCGGACGCATCCGTGGGCCATAGACGGTGAAATATCGGAGTGAGACCGTGGGCAAGCCATACACTTCGTTGTACACGCGCATGTAATGTTCGACAGAGGGTGTCATACAATTCATCTCATACCACAAGCTTCGTCCGCCCTGGATTTTCACCCTGTTCGTAGTTCGTGATTGCAACTATTACTCGGAGACACAGTCCAAGGAATGCTTGTACCCGAGCAT
>NZ_JAQFWV010000126.1:0-4753 GCF_056175805.1 Halohasta sp. A2
GCGATCGCTAGGTAGCTGAACTCGATTTTCTTTTCGACAACACTACTGAATCGGTTTGTCAATTTGTGCAGCGGTGTCTTCGGCCGATATCAGGTGTCGGGTGGTGTGGAATTCTTAGACAGGCTCATATGTTAGCAATTATAAAATTCAGGCTCCAACCACGCATCCGACGCACTCGTCTACACGGAGCCTCTCGAAGTAGAACCGGGAACCTCGAACCATGATTCACGTTTCTCGGGTTGACTCCTCAGAATCACCAGTCCACGCTGCAAGTTCCGGGAAACACGACGCACAGAACTCGACAACATTCCCTCGGTCGATGATGTCAGCAGCAGTTTGCCGTTTCTCATCAAGCATCTCTCGGAGTTCACTGTCTTCCTCTCCCCACAATGGAGAGAATTCGCGTTCATACCCGCACGGTGGTGTGTCCGCTCTGTGAACGACCGACGGCTTCGTATTCCCTGTCACCGAATAACGGTGTTCATGTTGTACCTGCGTCTCCAGGGCCTCGTCTCCGACCTGATCACGAACCGCTGAGAGCTCTGTTGGCTGTATCAATCTGAGCTCGGATACGTGTGCCATGAACGGCTCTGCCTCCATCGCCTCCTCGAACGACGTGTACGAAGCCTGTCGAAGCGGCATATACGAAACACGAAGCCGCCCGCCAGCCGAACCGACGTGTGCACGAACCGCGCGCGCCCGGTACAACAACGACGTGTACGATTCATGCACTGAGTCGATCTTCCACTCTGAGTCCAAGTCGTGACGGGTCGATAATGCGAACACGATTCCTTCAACACCTTGTTCGCAGAGAATCCCACCATCGCTTCGTTCTTTCTCGATTCGACGGTCCGTCGCGTACGCTGGGAAACACTCGACACACGGATCGATACCGCGTTCAAGCGCTTCTCGGTGTGTGAGGAACAAATGAGGAGAGTCCCCGGCATCAGCCTTCGAATCACTGTTGGGCTCTACGGTTACCCCTGCTGAAGTCACAACCTCGTCATCCGTAACTGCCGGTGGTTCGCCATCAGCAATCTTCTCGGCGTCGTGAAACCCGTGGAACGTGTCGAAATCGGGTTGTCCGTCCTCATCGAATTCGAACCACCATTCCACCGCGACCGGCGCGTCAAGCGACGGCGTTCCTTCATTCAAAGGCGAGAGCTCTGCTGGGTCCGACTCAGTCATACCAGATGATTCGCCTGTAGGCTCATAAGTCAACGACTGGATGCTGTCAGACTATATTTAAAAGCCAAACATAGATGATGTGTTCGGGATGAACAGGTGATGACCTCACAGATGATCGCCTAGAGTGTAAGTACCCCTACTCTGTGCCAACGTTGTTGAGCGCACTATTCAACTCAAAGAGTTCTCGGACGACGTTGCTGTCCGCAACTCTGTACCGACGTGGAGACGTGTTCTGAACTTCCTCGATAACTTCAACCTCAAGGAGGAGATCAGTATAGTTCCCGACAGTCTGGCGAGTAACACCGGCGTGCTCTGCGAGTTCGGTTTTGTTGAATTCACGGTTCGGCGGGAGATCAAGCAACGCATCTACCAGAATTGGGATGGCATCGTGCTGTGTGAGGTAGAGCCACCCGCTTGGGTGGTCCATACGGAGTTGCTTTTTTTCTCCGCGGTCAGCTGCGTGTTCCATACTGCTCATACCGTGAGATAACACCCATGTGTTCATAAGTATTTCCACCACTGTTAAGTGCCACTAACAGCATTTATATTAAAGTGGGTTTATCTATCGGTTATGGAGAAACCGTCGGTGAAGTGTGCCCTCCTGGCGACGATGATTGCGAAACATAAGTGGGGCACACCAATCACAGAGGAATCTCTCCTCAGTCTCTCAGCTATTGGAGACGACTACCCTACCGCACGTGAGGTCTACGCCAACCTCCGAAGCGAACCCTATATCACCTACCGTGGAAACCGTGGTATTGAACTCAATAAGAGCAATTTCGACGACCTCGCTAATGTTCTCTATCACGAGTGTCGATGGGAAGCTTGGGAGATCAAGAGTCGGTTGAAACACTACGAGGGCATCGATAACCATGACTGGGCATGAACGCCTTGTCTTGTCCTTCTTAGCGTCGACAACAGAACCAAATGCGATTGTCGGTGCTTTCGTTGTCTGTTAAGATCAGTTGAATGGATTTTCCTCGTCCCCGGCCAGATCATGTGTTTCGAGGCTGTCACCGCCCATCGGAGCCTTCATGTCGTCGTCTTCGAATGCTCCATAGCGCTGCTTGACCACTTCTACGGAGAGATTCCCTTCCTCATCAGTGTTCCAGCGGAGTTTGTCACCTGGCTCAAGATCGAGTTGTCGACGGAGGTCCACCGGGATCGTGACTGTTCCTCTATCACTAACCTTGGATTCTGCATGGACCTCTTTGGTTGACATACGCTCTATCACGGACTAGTACGCAATACATGTTATCCACATATAGATCTACAAAAAGGTCAGAATATAAATATATTTTTCATTGGATCGAAAACCAGCGAGACTCGTTGGAAATTAGTAAGAGCCAGGTTGTATATCCCGCTATTTATTTGCCAAACCAAGTAAGCTATACAACGGGTCGTACTCACTACGGTTATATCATAAAGTAAATATTTGTAATCATGAGCCGAGAACGAACCGAATTCGGGCAGTATGCTGAAACAGTCACGATCGACCGTGTGCGGCAAGTTTTCAGGACAGTTGCTGGACCAGCTGTGACTAGTGCTGATATTGCATCGGAACTCGGCGTGACAGCAGAAGCTGCTCGGTGGAAATTGAATGAGTTTCATAGTCAAGGGATGCTCGGTAAACGGAAGACAGCTGGACGGAATATCTACTGGCTTCAACCGGCGGGCGATGTCACAGGTATCAATCCGGAAGATCCCGTCTGGGAAACAGATCCAATACTCGGTGATGAGACAGTAAGTGAAGCAGATCTCGATGATATACTGTATGGCGAGATCAGTGAGTAGTGCTGTCTAGCGATCTCCAGTTATCGTCGAGACTGGGATGTTTTTCGCGCACTATCACCAGCCAGCGGAGTAGCACACGCGTGCGCGGGAAGCACTCAATTGTCATTGTGATCGGTACGCATTGCGTGTTACAAAGAGAATCATGAACTGAGAGATGCTAATATTGGCCCTCAACGGGAGCTAGTCCCGGTCCAAAGCCGACTTTTTGCACGTTATTGTACAAACGTGCAATTAGATCGTCCACAGCGATTCGCAAAGCCGTGAGGAGGTCAGCGATTTAGTCACTCATCTAGTAGATTTGCCAGTGAAACACACAGAGCTTGTATGTAGCACTACACCGGGTCTTGTTTCACGTTTCCCACGGTACACCGTCCGCAAATGCCGTAGTGTCCGTCCCTGAGGAACGAAATCGATTATTTATAATAATCCAATTTTTTCAGCGAAAACTAGTTAATATGGTGGGTGCTATTGTACAACACGGTACAAATGTTGCAAGTGACGCCATCCATGCAAGTGGTGCGGCTGCCGCCGCGCGTTGCGATCAACCGTCTTTCCAACTCGGATACCACCCGAAACACCACTGCGACTTATGAAACGACACATCGAACTCCCGTCGGACGCACAGGAAGTTATTGACCAGGCCGTCGATCATATTGATAGGCGGCTCTCATCGGACGCCGACACCGCGACAGTGGTCCAAGAGACGCTCATCGACCTCTTCGGGGAGCGCCAGGTGTACGATCAGTATCGGGCCGGTCGGGAGCTACCACCGATGACCCGGGTCAGACTCCGGAGTTACAACCCGCAAAACGCCTTCATTGAGGCCGAACACTGGGCCGAGCAGGAACACGAGGAACTCCAGGAAGCGAAATACCTCCAGTACCTCTGGCGCGGCTTCGACCTCTCGCCGCTGTCGAACAACGTCGCGTTCGCGCTCCCGTTCCGCCAAATGCTCGCCAACCACCTCTTCGCAGACGCTGGCGACGGCCTCCGTCTGTTTGGCGGGATCAAGATTCAGTGCGGCCACAACATCGAAATGGGCGACAACACCGTCGTCCACAACGACGTGTTACTCGACGACCGGGGTGAACTGGTCATCGGCGATCGGGTCTCCATCGCGGACCGGGCCCACATTCACACCCACAGCCACGACGTTGTCGACCAGTCCGACGTGACCACCTACCGGACGGTTATTGAGGACGACGTACGCCTAGGCTACGACGCCATGGTGAACGCCGGGTGTCAGATCGGCGAGAACGCGATGGTCGGCACCTCTGCGATGGTCCGGGGAGACGTGCCGGCACACCACATCGCCGTCGGCTCCCCCGCTGAAGGCATAAAGGTCAAACCCGGGTGGGAATCTGTGGCCGACGACCTTGGTGCCCTAGCGGACAGACGATCATCTCGGAAACTCGACCGTGAACTGGACAACGACGTGGCTTTTTTCGACGAGTTCGACCGGAACCTCACGCCCACAAACGGACTCTAGGGACGCTGCTCCGGACCTCGGGCAAACTGTGCGACTGTCGTCAATATACAAACATGCAATTAAATCGTTCACCGCGATTCGTAAAGACCGTCAAGAAGCCAGTGCAACACACAGAGGTTGTATCTCGGAATAGTTCTGTCAGTTAATTCGAAGTGAGTCTCAGTCGATCACATCGGGTTAGATGGAGTGTCTGTTTGGAAGTAGTGTGAAACAAACCCAAACAGACAATCAGATCGAAGAAGAGCATCTGCTTAATTTTGTCGTCAACACTCTCGACGAGGA
>NZ_JAQFWV010000127.1:0-4637 GCF_056175805.1 Halohasta sp. A2
TGGTGGAAGTTTCAGAGCGTAACACGAGCAAGACGTGTTGCGTTTGCGGTAGAAAAGACGATAGTCAGCGTGTCAAGCGTGGCCTCTACGTCTGTGAGGAGTGTGACGCGGCGTTCAACGCTGACGTGAATGGAGCCGAGAACATCCGTCTCAACATCAACGAGGAAAGTAACTCCGAGTCTGCAACCGATTTGGGTGGAGATAGGAGTACCGGCTGGTTGGCACAGCCTGGAGTCTACCTTTACGACTTGTCCAGCGGATTCCAACCGCAGGCACAAGTGGTAGGCTGCAAACCGTAATATCCCAATCCAGCGGCGTGTTGCCGTGGGATTCCCGCGTCTTCAGGCGCGGGAGGATGTCAATTGTACCGCACGCGTCAGCGAGCGAGACAGGCTCGCGACAACGGCCGAAGACATTCCGGGCGTTCTCGAAGTCATGACGCTCATGACTGGAACCGGTAACGTACATATTCGAGCGGCCGCGGTCAGCAAAGACGATATCACTGGCATTGCACAGCAGTTAGACGAGTTGGGCCTCGTCGTCGAACGCGAGCATCTGATCAGGACCAGCACGTATCAGCCGTTCACACTGTTCGGTCTGGGTGCCTAGAGTCGAACCCAGCGGCGTTAGTAGTCGCCCAGTCTGGACTGGCCGTTGGCCGACCCGTCACCCTCGCCGAATCCGCCGAGGTCGACGGCGGTCGCGATCGTCTCGAAAAACGTCTCGCGCTGGCTGCGGTCGTACAGTGTTGCCGCGGGGTGGACCGACAACAGCACGCGCTGGGAGCGTTCGCCGAGGCGAGTTTCGACGATGTCGCCAGCCTCCGAGGTGATGGCCACCGACCGACCCAGCAGGTGTTCGCTCGGGACCTTACCGAGTGTGACCACGAGTGCGGGGTCGAGACGGTCGATCTCGGTGTCGAGATAGCCGCGGCAGTTGGCGAGTTCTTCCTTTGTCGGATCGCGGTTCTCCGGCGGTCGACACCGTACACAGTTGGTGATCCGAACCTCCTCGCGCAGCACGCCCGCCTCGCCGAGCGCGTCGTCGAGGACGCTTCCCGAGCGGCCGACGAACGGTTCGCCTTTCGTGTCCTCGGTTTGGCCCGGCCCTTCGCCGACGAACACCACGTCGGCGTCCTCGGGGCCGACACCGTTGACGATCCGACTTCGAGAGTCGACGAGCGCGGGACACCGTGTGCAGTCACGGACGCAGAGTCCCTCCATCTGTTCCATGCGAAACCGCCGGGCGCAAGCGGCTTAATCCTCGGTGTTTCGGTCCTCAAGCATGAACTCGCGGCCCGCACGCGCCGCGAGCCGGGCGACCCGCAGCGGTTCGGGTCGACCGCTGGCCTCGGGTGTGAACGTTCGAACGACCTTGGCGGCCTCCTCGAAATCAAGATCGACTGACCGGACGAACAGTCCCTCGTCGTCGACCGAAACCCGTCGACGGGGTGGGAGTCGGTCGTAAATCGCAAGCCGCCGATCCAGTTCTTTGCCGGAGAAATTCTCGCAGAGCGGGCCTTCGAGTCCGTCGCTGGCCTCGAACGAAACCGAGATCACCGGCCGGTCGGCATGGTCGGCGAGCCCCGCGAGGTCGACGAGGTTGAACCACGCGGGCGCGATGCCGGCGACGAGAATCCACCGCACGTCGGGTCGATCAAGGCGGTCCCAAAGCTCACAACAGGTGGCAGTGGCGTCGCTCGCTCCGGTTGTACACGTCGCAAATACGATATCGTCGACGACACGGTCGGCGCGGACGACCGCCCCACCGAGCAGGCTCTGGTCGGTGGTATCCGAAGCGGCGATGCCGAGCGCGCGACTCCCATGCTTCGGAGCCATGCGTCAAACGGTCGTTACTCGGCGGCTTCGTCGAGTTCGTCGGGGTCGTCGGGCGCTTTCATCTCTTGGAGTCGATCGAGCAGTTCGTCGTTCGAGGCGCCGATTTCGAAGTCGACCGAGCCGGTGTGGTCGCTCTCGGCAGTGTCGACGCCGTTTTCCTCGAAGTCGGTGTCGAACTCCTGATTCTCCTGTTCGGACTCATCGTAGCTTCCAAACCCCATATAAGTATATATACGCGAGCCGTGTACAAAAATCCCCGCGCACAACTCAGGCTTTTTACTCTCGACCGCTTTCGACCGGTATGGAACCGATCAACGTCACCGAATCGGCCGACGTCTTCACCTGTAACGCCTATCTCGTCGACGGCGAGGTTTCGACGCTCATTGATGTGGGCTCGATGCCCGGCGTCGAGTCGGTCGTCGCCGACCACGTCGAGACGCTCGACCAGGTCGTGCTCACCCACCAACACACCGACCACGTCGCCGAACTCGACGCCCTCGTCTCGGCGTACGACGTCGAGGTCTACGCCCACGGCGATCACCCACACCGAACCCACAGCATCGACGACGGCGAGACGATCACCATCGGCGACGAGGTGTTCGAAGCCATCTACACGCCGGGGCATGCCGCAGACCACCTCTCGTTTTTCAGCGAGTCGACGCTGTTCAGCGGCGATGTCGTGGTGTACAACGACGGCGCGTTCGACGACGGCAGTTTCGGTCGAACCGACCGACCGGGCCAGTCGCGCGAGCGACTCATCGAGAGCCTCAAAGCGATTCTGGATCGACTCCCCGAGTCGGTGTCGTCGATGTATCCCGGCCATGGACGGGCGTTCCACGATGAGGAAGACGGAGACACCGTTCGAACGGTGATCGAGCGGGCGCTCGAACGCGCCGAGCGGCGAGAGTTGAAGTATCCAGAATAGAAGCCGACAGATCAGGCCGCGCGGCGTTCTTTGGCTTTGGGTCGGAGTCGGTCGTAGCCGCATTTCCGACAGCTCTTGGCGCGTGGCGAGTTGCGGGCGTTGCACCGCATGCAGATCTTCTTGTTGAGGGTTCGCTCGGTGGCGTTCTCGTTGCTAGGCATGGCCGGTCGTTGTTTGCGTCGCTGTTTAAGCGTTCCGAGACGACCAGCCGTCCACAAGAAACCCGTCAGTCAGCTACGCGCCCGCCTCGTCGAGGGCGGCTTCGATGTCCTCGCGCTGGGTAACGCCGACGAAGCGGTCGACGATGCCGTCGTCGTTTTCGATCACTAGCGTCGGCAGCGACCGTACCTGATACTGATTGGCGACGTCTTGGTTTTCGTCGACGTCGACTTTGGCGAACTCGACGTTCCCATAGTCGTCTTCGAGTTCGTCGAGGATCGGATCCTGGGTTTTACACGGGCCACACCAGTCTGCGTAGAAATCTGTGAGTCGAACCGTCATTTGTGTTCCCGCTTGCGGCTTGCCGAGGCTGGCCCATAAGCGTTTCCACCACGCCAGCGCCGACCGTCAAGACGAAACGCTTAGGTCGGCGACGACCTGTGTTCGGAACATGAGCTCAGGCGACAACTCCGGCGGGCTAATGTCGAGTGCCGGGCTGGTGCGGTACTTCGACTCCGAAGACACGAACGCGATCCGAATCAGTCCGAAGACGGTGATCGCTTTCTGCGTGCTGTTCGGCGTCTTCGTCCAGCTACTGACGCTGCTGTTCCTCTGAGCGGTCGAACGCGGTCTTTTTCCCCACGCCCACCCAGTAAAAACCATGAAGGCAGGCGTTATTGCAGTCCAAGGCGACGTGAGCGAACACGCCGCGGCGATCCGACGTGCCGCGGCCGCCCACGGCGTCGATTGCGCGGTCCACGAGATCAGAACGAGCGGTACCGTCCCCGACTGCGACGTCCTGTTGATGCCGGGCGGCGAGTCGACCACCATTTCGCGACTCCTTGCTGACGAGGGGATCGACACCGAAATCCGCGCCCACATCGAGGCGAACAAACCACTATTGGCGACCTGCGCGGGCCTGATCGTCGCCGCGCGAGACGCCAAAGACGACCGCGTCCAAACGCTCGACCTTCTCGACGTAACGGTCGACCGCAACGCGTTCGGCCGACAGGCCGACAGCTTCGAAGCGCCGCTCGACATCGCGGGGCTCGACGAGCCGTTTCCGGCGGTGTTCATCCGCGCGCCGCTGATCGATTCGGTGGGCGAGGGCGTCGACGTACTCGCCGCGTGGGAGGGCCAGCCGGTCGCGGTTCGACAGGGCTCGATCGTCGCCACCTCGTTCCACCCCGAACTCACCGCGGACACGCGGCTCCACCAACTCGCCTTTTTCAATGACGAAAAGGCGGTTGCGCCCGTGGAGGTCGACCAATGAGCGACACGGAGAACGAGCCAGTCGACGGTGAGGTACTCGACGAACTGTTTGCAACGATCAAACAGCGACAGGCCGAGCTACCTGAAGGGTCGTATACGGCGTCGCTGTTCACCCACGAGAAAGGCGAAAACGAGGTACTGGAGAAGCTGGGCGAGGAGTCGACCGAACTCATTCTGGCCGCCAAGGACGATGATCTCGACGAACTGCGGTACGAGTCGGCCGACTTCATCTACCATCTGCTCGTGTTGTTTGCGATGAAGGGGCTGACGGTCGACGACCTGCGCGAGGAACTCGAATCCCGATTTAAGTAATACTCTCGGCTCTGCACGTTTAAGTAGGCCCCAACTATACACCGTATTGACAGCAAATGCTGCCGATCACGGACTTCCTATCGTGTACTGATCCGCTGGACGACTTCGACTCGCTGTCATATCACCAGACT
>NZ_JAQFWV010000128.1:0-4602 GCF_056175805.1 Halohasta sp. A2
GCACCTTTCTCCCAAAAAACTGAGAGATAGCAGTGCTGCTGACCAGCACTGCGACAGTTTGAGCATAACTTCTCAGCTTTCATTCACGAACGACTGACTCAGAATCACACTTCACTTGGAAGTACGGGGATCGTGGGCGGACCGTCGAAAGTTCGGTCGCCCGATAAACGGTGTGGCTACTGTCGAGGCTACGACTCCAGGGGCCCTTCGAGATACGGTTCACAGACGCGTTCGATCCCCTCCTCGAAGCCGATGGTCGGTTCCCAGCCGGTCGCCTCCTGGAACGTCGCGCCGTCGGCACAGGTGTCGTGAACGTAGTCCTCGAAGGGACAGGGAACGTACTCGGGGTCGACGGCCGTCCCGAGGGTCTCGTTGAGTGCCGCGATCATCTCGTTGAAGCTGTGGCGCTCGCCGGTGCCGACGTTGTAGACCCCGGAGAGTGCGTGGTCGGCAGCGAGTTCGCAGGCCCGAACCACGTCCTGGACGTGGACGAAATCCCGCGTCTGTGTTCCATCGCCGAACACTCGCGGAGCCTCCCCGTGGGCGATCGCGTCGGCGAACTGGGCGATCGTGTTCGCGTACTCGCCTTTGTGTTTCTCGTTGCCGCCGAACCCCTGGTAGACCGAAAAGAAGCGGAGCCCGGCCATCGCCATCCCGTGATGGTTCGCGTAGTACTCGGCGTATCGTTCCCGCGCGAGCTTCGAGGCCTCGTAGGCCGTCCGCGCCTCGACCGACAGATCCTCCGGCGAGGGGGTGATTCGGCTGCCGTAGACCGACGACGTCGAAGCGTAGACGACGGTCTCACAGCCGTGCTCGCGGACCCGCTCGACCGTGTTGACGAACCCCTCGACGTTGATGCGGCAGCCACGCTGAGGGTTAGCCTCGTGCATCCCACGCGAGGAGCGTGCCGCGAAGTGGAAGGTGACGTTGACGTCGGCGGGATAGTCGTCGTCGAGAACCGACGTCTCGACGTACTCCACGCCGTTCGAGAGGTTCCCCGGCGTGCCGAGCGAGGCGTCGTCGGCGACGATCACCTCGTTGTCGGCCGCGAGGCGGTTTGCGAGGGTCGAGCCGATAAAGCCCGCGCCGCCGGTCACGAGAACGCGCTGGCCGTGCATACCGGAACACCCGTCTTCCTATACATTACGCTTCCCTCTTGTGATTACAATACTTAGAGCGTGAATACAGCAGAAGTGCGCTCAGAAGCCGAACAACTGGATCGTTACTCTTCAGTAGACTCGCGCTCATCGCTATCTTCTCGTACAATTACGACGGGACATGGTGCCCGGCGTCTACCGACTCGGCGACGCTCCCAAGCAATACCCTAGGCATTCCCGACCGACCTGTACTCCCTATAACGATGTGATCGACATCGTTCTCTTCGGCGTATCTTACGATCGTTTTCGCGGCGTGGCCTTCCTTCATCCGCGTCTCGATTCCTCGATCGTGTTTGCCCGCGATTTCGTCGGCCCGCGTGAGTATTTCTCTCCCCTTCTCGACGGCGAGTTCGTACGCCGATTTGGTTGTGTCTTGTGGGAACTCAGTAACTTGAACGACGTGAAACGCGTGTATCTCCGCTTCTGAGAAGATATCGAACGCTTCCCTGAGGGCTGCTTCAGATTCCGGTGATCCATCCAACGGAACTAAGATCCGTTTCATGACTTCCATATATACGTGGCCGTCAGACTTAATAGTACTCTGCAGTCGCTCTTCTGACCAGTGGTGAAATCAAGACTATTAGAGTCTTTAGCCAGAGCCAGACCAGATGCTGAACTCGCGCGTTGTATCTTGCACTCGACGTGCTGATAGAATCCAGATAGGTTAGTTGATCACGCTCGGTGATCTACCCATGCTAACCGTTAAGTCAAACTTTGTATTTTGTAAGAAGAGTCCAAAGTTCGGGGAACTTATTTCTGAGAGAAGGAAAATAGAACCGAGACACGAGAGCAATCATAAGTTATCACTTGAACAGATTGCTATACTTAGAGGTTGAATCTATCAGACCCGTCTTCCTTGCTCAAGAGATGTTATCTATTGATCGGTCGTAGACCTAATATGGAAAGCGAGTTGTATCGAAAGCTTGTCGAAGAAATCTCAGACATTACGACGATTATTGATTCAAATGGTGCGATTACGTACGTCAGCCCTTCGGTCACTTTGACGCTTGGATACGATCCCGAGGAGTTGGTCGGAGAAATGGGCTATGAGTATCAACATCCCGACGACTGTGACGCCGTGACCGAAGCTATCGAGAACGTCCAAACGAACCCTGATGAGGTCGAAATAATCGAGACGCGGTTCCGGCAAACCGATGGATCATGGTGTTGGATTGAGGCAACACTGCAAAACCAACTCACTGATCCAGATATAAACGGCATCCTCGTCAATAGCCGTGACATCTCTCAGCGAAAACAACAGGAGCTACAGTTTCAGGTGCTTGCCGAAGAGTACAGAACACTTCTTCAGACCGTTGGAGATAGCATCTTTTTCCTTTCCGTTAATTCGGAGAATGCGCAGTACGTCTTCCAGTTCGAACGCCTGAATCGTACGTATGAGGAACAGACAGGGATTACGACCGACGAAGTCCGGGGAAAAACCCCGGTGGAGGTGTTCGGTGAAGACATTGGAACCGACCTCAACGCAAACTACCGCCGGTGTGTCAACGCTCGTGAACCGATTTCGTATGAGGAAGAGCTTGCTGTCGAATCAGGCGCACGGTTTTGGCAGACAGTTCTCACACCAGTTTTTACGAACGGAGAGGTGACCGGGGTTATCGGTATCACACGAAACATTACCGAACAAATTAAACGTGAACGTCAACTCCGGAGCCAGAAGGAACAACTCGACGACTTCGCAAGCGTAGTGTCCCACGACCTTCGAAACCCACTTAATATAGCACGTGGGCGGGCAGAACTGCTCGCCACTGACTGCGACAGTGAACATCTCGCCCCCATCATCAGGTCACTTGACCGCATGGAAGAAATCGTCGCCGATACGCTCACACTCGCCAGACAGGGACTGGTCGTTTCGGACCCGGAACCGATAGAATTAGTCAATATAATTGGCGAATGCTGGAAAAACGTCAGAACGGACGAGGCAGCCATCGAGATCAATGACGATATCACAATTGCTGGTGACCGGGTCCGACTAAAACACGTCTTCGAGAACCTCTTTCGGAACGCACTCGAACACGGCGGATCAACCGTGACCATCCGGGTCGGGCAAATCAATAACCACGGGTTTTACGTCGAAGATACTGGCCCAGGGATTCTTGAAGACGCCCGTGAGGCAGTGTTCGAGCCCGGCCATACCTCAGCAAGCGGTGGAACCGGATTTGGGCTGACAATCGTCAACCGGATCAGTGAGGCCCACGGTTGGCAGGTTGCAGTTGTTGAAGGGACTGACGGCGGAGCCCGATTCGAGTTTACTGATGTCGACCTTGCGTAGTGCCCGATCCGCATTCCATCTCGCACAGGACGTTCTAATTGAATCCAGAGAGGTTAGTTAGTCACGCCTCGTGATCGAGACATGCCAACCGGCAAGTCAAACTTTGTACTTCGTAAGAACCAACAGCTCGTTTATCGATTAGCATACCTGACGGATTGATCGGTAGGTGCGGTCAACGTACAAAAAATCATAATATGAGAAATGCTTTAGCCTGACATTCTTAATTTAAAATGCCGAGAGAGTCGGGGGCACCTTTGTGGGGGCAAAGTCTCTCTCGGCAATTCGATTACCGTTCTAAACACTAGAAGTGTACTCCAAAAAACATTTATTGTGGCACTGACTGACACAGAAAGGATAATTCAAGATTAACGTCGGAGGGGGAAACCGAGGGGGTGGGGGAAAGAAACCACTTCTTTGGGGGCTAGAGTGGTAACGGTAATGGGGTACAATCAATGTCACCCGGGCACAGGTATAGTATTGATTCACCCCATGACCGAGTCTAAACGTCCAGCAGACATTACTATTCCTTCTAATATGTTTGAATAGCTACCTGCTATCATCACCCGCGTGCAAGACACGCGTTCGCAGTATAGCACAACATTCCTGTGCCGATGTCACATCCAGTATTCACAAACTGTAACTGGTCGACTCGTCACTGGCCGCTTTTCGTGTCGTGGTATCAGTAGATAAAGAACGGATCTTTTCGTAGTCCTGCGAGAACCACTACCTTTTCGTTGAGTATTTTTTGAGATGTGAGTCGGGTCAAACGCTCGATACGTAGTAGAGCGTCCTGTTAATTCGTACACGGCTGGATGCGGCCTAAGGACAGAAAGTGATATATTTTGACCTAGTTGCGGTCAATACGAATTTTCAACGATTAGCGATCAGACGGAGTAGATTTACTAAGCCAGCAGGCATAGTAGATACAGATGGGCCGGGTCGTCTATTATCATCATCCTCAGGCCGAGAATTTTTCTCTGAAGTACAGTTCGTCCTCTCTATCGGAACTAATCTCTCGGCAGGAAAATTCAGTTGATCACATCGGGAGCCTCCCTATCTCCTCCAATAGGTGCTGAATCTGTGTCTGCGGTGGCTGGCTAGCCTCCAGCAAGACGGTGGCTGGGAGTTCTACCGGCATCCAGTCGCTGTCGGCGG
>NZ_JAQFWV010000129.1:0-4396 GCF_056175805.1 Halohasta sp. A2
ACACTGTCGTATTGTTGACCGCTTCGACTTCATATCGACAGAAGGCGTCCAATTGCATACAACTTTCACGGAAACTGGACGGAGAAAGCACCGAGAGTGCGATTAATTAGCGGCGCAACGAGGCAAACGTAGTTCAGGTGCGGTTGTCCGCTGACGCCAAGCTGCTGAATTCTCATACATTTATAATAAACCATGACAGATTCCCAAATCTATTTATACTCATCCCCAAAATTGGTGAGTGAGTCAACATGGTGAAAAATAGCACAAACCATTCAAGACGAAAGTTTATCAAATCGACAGCAATTACGGGTTCGGTCGCCGCACTCGGTGGATTAGCTGGCTGTACAGGTGGTAGTGATGATGAAAGTTCTAATGGTGATTCGGGTTCGGGTTCATCAATGGGTTCGATCGAAAATCTTGAGAACTCGTACTGGCTTTCGTGGGAAAAGGGGTACGAAGAGGCTTGCGAGGCGCTCGGATACGATACAGACCTTCAGACGAACGAGGCGAGCGTTGACACGCAGACACAACAGTTCGATACGGCGATTTCTAGCGAAAGAGATTTTATCGTCGGACAGACATTCACAAACTCGGCGTCGATCTCACTGGCCGAAGCGTGCGTAGAAGCTGGCATGCCAACCGTACTCGCGGTCACCGTCGCGGAGTGGTATACGCCGCAGGACGCCGGCGATGAATACATCTCGTTCTTCGCACCGCACTTCGTCAATCACGCGTACGCCGCGGCGAAGATCCTCTTCGAGGCGATGGGTGGCGAAGGAGGGTTCGTCCACATCGAGGGGAACCGTGGAACGGCTCCGAACACTGGCCGAAACAAGGGTGTCGACTTGGCGATGGAGGAGTACCCTGACATCGAGATGCTTGGGGACCGCCTCCAAGGGAACTTTGTCCGTGGTGAAGCACGCGACGCGATGTCCGACAAGATATCGCAGTACGGTGACGATATCGAGGGATTCTTCGGACAGAACGACGCCGTCGCCATCGGTGGGCAGACCGTTCTCGATGAGAACGACATCGATGTGCCGATCGTCGGTATCGACGCCGGGGAACCCGGTCTCGAACGGATCGAAGAGGGTTCGATGACGGCGTCGGTGTCCGGGATGGGTCCGTGGCAGGCTGGCTGGTCAGTCGTTCTGTGCCACGACTACATCAACGGACACGAAATAAGTGGCGCCGAGAAGATGATGGCGTTCAACGCACCGGTCTGCGTGCAAGACCCCGACGAGTGGCGCGACACCGTCGACGGCCTACTCCCTGTAGTGTCCGCATCGGACTATTACGAAGCTATCTTTGAAGGTGAGACCCCTTACGACTGGGAGAAGATGTCAGTCACAGAAGCGGGCGAAGACGACTGGGATCCACAAATCGACGTCCAGCCGATGGACCTTGAGGGCATCAAAGAGGTTCTCGACTGGAAGGACTCTGACATGCCGGACGGCTACGAGCTTCCAAGTGTGTACACTGACGATGAAGCACAACAAGAGGTCACGGAGCTGTATGAGAACCGCTTCCAGAACAACCCGCTCAGTGAATAAGTAAAGTCCAATTCATGTCAGACACAACGATATCATCGGCCGAGACCGACGCCTCGACGAGCGGCGAGATGTCGATGCGGGGAGGTTCGAGCGACAGAACCAGTTTCCGCGTCGAGGGAATCTCGAAGTCGTTCCGTCACGTCCAGGCACTGTCGGACGTATCGCTCGAAGTCAACCGCGGTGAGGTGATCGGTCTCGTCGGCGAGAACGGTGCTGGCAAAAGCACCTTACTAAACATCCTCACGGGTGTCTTCGGTCCCGACGAAGGGACGATATACGTCGACGGCGAACCGGTCGAGTTGAAAAGTCCGCGCGAGGCGGCCGACTACGGTGTCTCGCTCGTCCACCAAGAACAAGACGTCATCAATAACTTCCGTGGCTACGAGAACCTCTATCTCGCCCGGGAGAAGGAGCGATTCGGCGTCCTCAATCAGGACGAGATGAGAGAGGAGGCACAGACCTTCGTCGACCAACTCGGCATCGACATCGACGTAAACGAGTTCGTCGCGAACTACTCGTTCAATGAACGCCAGATGCTCGAGATTGCCAAAGCGTTCCACGCCTCTCAGAAGTCGGATAACCCAGTCATCCTTCTCGACGAGCCGACCGCTGGACTTGAGGAATCGGGCCGCGAAGTACTCTTCGACCTCATCGAGGACCTCCGCGAACAGGCGACGTTCGTGTTTGTCTCGCACGAACTCGACGAAGTGTTGCGCGTTTCCGACCGCATCTACGTGCTCAAAGACGGCGAACTGGTCGACGAGTTTCGAGCGTCCGAGGCAACGACGGACGAGATCCAACAGCGGATGGTCGGACGCAAAGCCTCAGAAAGCTACTACCGTGTTCCAGACCAGCGTGTTGCGACCGATCTCGGTGAGGAGACGTTCTCGGTCGAGAACTTGACCTACGATGATGAAATCGGTCCGGTGTCGTTCTCGGTTCGCAGCGGAGAGATTTTCGGCATCGTCGGCGTAGATGGATCGGGTAAACAGCGACTCGGCCGTCTCTTAGCGGGTGACCTCGTGAACACCGGCGGCATCATCCGTGTTGAAGGGACTACCCTCGAGAAGACTTCCGTCTCTGATATGGTGGACTTGGGAGTGGGCTACATCCCCAAGGATCGAAAGTCGGAGGGGCTGTTGCTGTACCAATCCGTCCGAACGAACACGTCGCTCGCGATGGTGCGGGACATGAACGGAAGCCTTCCGCTGTTGAACCTCAAAGCGGAGGACCAAGCGACTGAGGACGCCATCAAAGAACTCAACATCAAAACTCCCGGTCCGGAGGCTCTCACCCACGGGCTGAGCGGCGGGAATCAACAGAAGGTCGTCATCGGTCGCTGGCTCGCCCAGGGCACCCCGATACTCGTGATGGACAACGTCACACGTGGTATCGATGTAGGCGCGAAAGAAGAAGTGTACCGGCTCTGCCGAGAACTAACCGACCAAGGTGTTTCTATCGTATTCATCGGTGACGAACTTCCTGAAGTCATCGGGATGTCGAACAGGATCGCCGTGATGAGAAACGGACAGTTCGTCGGCGAACCGTTTGACGCTGCCCCAGGAAATAAACCGACCGAAGAAGAACTAATAAAGGAGATGATCTAAATGAGTACCGACGCCCCTAATGCGATTCGACAGTGGTTCGACCGACAGCGGGAACAGCGGACGCTTCAGGACTGGATCACCGACGTCGGTCCGTTCGTCATGCTGTTCTTCCTCATGGGGTTGTTCACTGTCACCAGTGATCAGTTTCTGACCAGAGGGAATCTCATCAACAATGTCGCCAAGAACAGCGCGATCCTCTTGCTGGTGGCCCTGGCGGGGACGTTCCCCATCCTCCAGCAGAGTATTGACCTTTCGGTCGAATCCATGGTCACGCTGACTGGCGTCGTAACCGTGGTCCTTCTTTCCGAGTTCCAGTTGGGACTGCTGGCCATTCCGATCGCTATTGGTGTCGGGATGCTCGCCGGGTTTGTCAACGGGTTTGTGTTCACAAAGCTGAAGGTCCCCTCGTTTCTCGTCACGCTTGGTACACTGTCGATACTGATAGGATTCGCGCTCATGATAACCGGCGGGTCGACTATCACGTTCCGTGACCAGGCGATCCGCCAAATCGCACAAGGAACGTGGATTCCGGGGGTTCCAAACCTCGTGATGTGGGCACTCCTCACTTACGGAGGGACCGTCTTTCTCGCCTGGCGGACGAAGTTCGGCCGCTACTGCTTCGCGCTCGGAGAGAACGAACGCGTCGTCGAACTCGCAGGCGCAAAGGTTGACCGGTACAAGATCTACCCATTCGTCCTCTCGGGCCTGCTCTGCGGGTTGGCCGGTGTGTTGCTGACGCTCCGTATCTCGTCGGCATCACCGGACATCGGGACTGGCTATATGTTGGAGAGTATTGCGGCGGTCGTCATGGGTGGGACTGCACTGACTGGCGGTGTGGGTGGTCCGCACCGAACCATTCTCGGCGTCTTAGTCATCGCCGTGCTAGGAAACGGCATGAATCTCAATCAGATTGATCCGTTCGTCCAGGAGATTATCCTCGGTATCGTGGTCGTCAGTGCCGTTGCACTGTCCATTGACCGTAATAAGATTGACGTGGTGAAGTAAGCAGTTTTCTCTGCTTCGCCCGACCCAACATTCTATCGGTCGCTTCTGACGACGTGTCGACCAGATCAGTCCCAGATTCGATAACGGGCAGTAACTGTTTAATCACTTGACTTCGCACGTTAGACGAAGATGCCCTCGATTTGTTGCATTAGCTCGTCGGTACTTCGGTTCGGACTGTTGAGTGCCCAGGAAAGGAGATTTTCGACGCCTTCACGGAAGGAACGTTTGATA
>NZ_JAQFWV010000130.1:0-4361 GCF_056175805.1 Halohasta sp. A2
TACCACAATTTCAACTGATTAAACTACCACAATTTCAACTGATTAAACTACCACAATTTCAACTGATTAAACTACCACAATTTCAACTGATTAAACTACCACAATTTCAACTGATTAAACTACCACAGTCTCAACTTTCACTGTCGACCAATGGGTCGAGTGCCGCCAAACCGGGACCAACACACGAGAGTTTTCCCGGTCGACGCGCTGGAGGGTGTATGGACGAACGACTCATCAAAAGCGGCGACCTGCCGCTGCGCCGCCGCTCGTTGCTGCCGGGGACCGGCTTTTTCTATCCCGACTCGCTCGACG
Organism: Halohasta sp. A2; assembly: GCF_056175805.1. Lineage (NCBI taxonomy): Archaea > Methanobacteriati > Methanobacteriota > Halobacteria > Halobacteriales > Haloferacaceae > Halohasta > Halohasta sp. A2. The sequence goes on from NZ_JAQFWV010000130.1 coordinate 313, forward strand.
AGGATTACGCCGAAACGCGAGCAAAAGACGCGATCGATGGCGCGGAAGCGATTGTCGTTACCGACTCCGACGCCGATGGGTTGGGCTGTATCGCACTCATCCGCGAGTTGTACGACGCCGCACTCGACGTCGACCCGTTTCTCGACAAAATCGAAACCCGACTCGCTGAGGAGGATGATTCCGGGGCAGCCGACGATGAGGACGAAGAAACTGAAGAAGACGAGCCCGAATCGTCGGTCGCGCTGCTGGCTGCCGGACCCCATTCGCTGACCGAATCGCTCGAATACGTCGCCGAGTACGCCGAAAGCGGCGTCGACGTCTTCATCTGCGATATCGCCCCCGACGACTACGAGCCGATCGCCGACTCGCTCGAAACCATCCGCAAGCGAAGCGACTGCGTCTCGTGGTACGACCACCACCAGTGGCCTCAGGAGGTCACCGATGCGGTCGGACAGGCGGGCGTCGACCTCGTTGTCGGCGATTCCGACGAGGAGTGCAGCACTGATGTCTGTCTTCGCTCGCTCGACTACGAGTTCGACGACCGATTCACTGAACTCGCCGAAGTCACACGAGATCACGATCTGTGGCTCAACGAGGACCCACGGAGCAAGGACCTCGCAGACTACGCCTACTGGACGTCGGCCGAGGAGTACGCCGCGGTAGTCGGTGCATACGGGGCCGATCTCCCCGAGGTAGTCGACGCCTACATCGCCCACCGACGGGTCGAAAAAGAGCAGTTGATCGAGTTGGCGGTCGACCGCGCGGCCTACAAATCGATCGGGCCGTGGACGGTCGGCGTCACCTACGGCCGCTGCTCGCAGAACGAGGTCGCCGATGCCCTCCGCGAGGGGGGTGCCGATGCCGCCGTGATCGTCAAACCCTCCGGCAGTGCGTCCATTCGTGGCAGTGATGACTTCGAGCAGGCCCATCTGGTCGCCCGCCAGGTCGAAGGCGGCGGCCACCCCAAGGCCGCGGGCTGCAAACCCGACATCTACGACGATATGATGGACTACGCCTACCACTGGACGACTGAGGGTGAGACGACTAAACGTGTGATTCTGGCGGCGTTCAGACGCGTTGCTGAGGACGTGGCAGACCAAAAGCAGGCAGAAAGGACCATCGACTAACGACAACTGGTGTCGCTCAGTCGTCGACACCTTTGTTGTCCCGAACGGGTAATACGATTTACGTTGCGACAGCCAGCATGTCGTCTTCGATCCGTGCTTGTGCGTTGAGGAAGTCGTCGAAGGAGTCGTCGACTGTCTCACTGTAGCCGTCGACAGCGTCGGTGAACGCTTTGATGCTGTCGATGGCTACCTCCCAGTTCTGTTCGTAGTTCTGGACGAGAACGTCGATCCCATCGTCGACTACATCGTGATATGCCGTCAGCGCGACGTCAGGGGTGGTCTTTTCGAAGGCGTCGACGTAGGCGTGGAGGGTACTGCGTTTGAGTTCGTTGCCCCGCGTCTGCAGGCGTTTGGTCGTTTCGAGCCCGCCAGCGAACTGCTGTGCTGCTGTTTGCTGGGCGGTGATTGTTTCGAACGCAACGGACTGTGTTTGTTCGACGATAGCTTGCTGGTATTCGAACACCGCTGTGAGGGGGTTGGGTGTGCTCATTGGAGGGTCTCTGTGATCGGACGTCGACCGGTCGTTCGCCGACTCTCGTCAGTATGGTAGACGCCGACCGAACAAATAAAATCTCCGTCAGTTACCATTTGACGGTACTGTATGGTCACCAATGGTATGTCCTAACGCTCGCGATGCTGACTAATGATCTTCCACTCCCCAGACACTTATTACGCCGTAAACAGCACATGACATCGTGGTTTACGAGACAGAAATCGGACAATAGACGAGGCCGTCGACACCGTTCTCGACGGCAGTCGGATCGACCGTACCGACGCTATTGCCTTGTTGGCCCAGCCGGTCGACGAACTGGCTGCGGCGGCCGACACGGTACGCGCCACGCTCGGCGACGACACGGTCGACGCCTGTAGCATCGTCAACGCGAAAGCGGGCAACTGCGCCGAGGACTGCGGTTTCTGTGCACAGTCGGCGCACTTCGATACAGGGATCGACACGCACGGTTTTCTCGATCCCGACGAAATCCTCGCGGCCGCCAAGCGTGCCGAATGCGACGGCGCCCAGCGGTTCGGCATCGTAGTCGCCGAAAAGGGCGTTAGCAAGGAAAAGCGACCTGACGAGTGGGCCGACGTGCTTCGGGCGATCCGACTGGTCCGGGACGAAACCGACGTCGAGATCGACGCCTCCCTCGGCCTGCTGACCCAAAAGGAGGCAGAGATCCTCGCGAACGAGGGGCTCAACCACTACAACCACAACATCGAGACCTCGCCGCGCTACTTTTCTGAGATCGTGTCGACCCACACCTTCGAGGATCGACTCAAGACCCTCCGGCGGGCCAAGAACGCCGGAATGGACCTCTGTGCGGGCGTGATTTTGGGGATGGGCGAGACGCCAGCCGATCGCGTCGACGCCGCACTCGAACTCCGGAAAATCGGCGTTTCGTCGCTCCCCGTAAACATCCTCAATCCGGTCGCCGGAACGCCGCTTGGCGACCGTGAGACGGCGGCGATCTCGACGGTCGACCTGATCAAGACGATCGCCGTCTATCGGTTGCTCCACCCCACCGCGCGCGTCCGAATCACGGGCGGTCGGGAGGTCAACCTCGCCGAGGACGAACAACACTTGCCGTTCGAGGCCGGAGCCGACGGGGTACTCACTGGTGATTATCTCACGACCGGGGGCCAGTCGCCCGGCACCGACATCGAGATAATCGAACGCGCTGGCCTACGGCCGAATATGGCGGCCAACGAGTTCGATCCCGAGGCGGTCAAGGCTCGAAACGGGAGTTCGGAAGCGCGCGTCGACGAGTAGGAAGGATGGACCGCCGCGTTTCCCTACTCTTTGATGCGTGGGTGTTGGTCGACCTGCTATACTAAACGTGACGCACTTCTCAGCGTGATGATGGAGTGTGGTACTGTGACCGGGAGTTTGGTACTCCTGATCTCTGTGTCCTCGCTCAGAGTCCCCTGGCAGCGCCAGTTAGCAGCCGTGGCCCTGTCTGTTCATTCCGGCCGCGGCGTGGTTGTCCCCGCCCATATCCTGAGCCATTTCATCGACGGTCACGCCCATGTGCGATTCCATCTCGTCGACGGTGTTCGGCCCCATGTGGTCGGTCATATGGTCTTGCATCTCGGCTGGCCAGTCGGCTGTCTCACCATCGGTTGGCATCTCATCTACTGCGGTCTCGTTGTCCTGGATCGGTTCGTCACTCTGTGCGCTGACTACCGGAGCTGCAAACGCGAGTCCGACGATTGCGAGCACGACGAGCAGCCACCGTCCGAGGGTTCTGTTGGTCATTGTCTTTCGCCTCACGTCGTCCTACAAGGGATTCGGAGTTATCTCCGTGGGTATGAAATCACTCATTAGATCGTTCGAGAACGTCTCTACCCGCCTCTAACCGTTTTGTTTCGCGCAGACCGTTCATACCCGACGAATTCGAGCCGGAGGGATTCAACAGCTAGCGATTAGTGTCGGGGCTGTTGCTGTTGAAGGTCATCACTCGGATACACACGATAGGTCCGACCCTGTCGTTCTCGATACAGCAGACCGCGCTCTTCGAGTGAGCTCACGGTTTGGCTCACCTTACTCTTCGAGAAATCAGCCCGATCCCGGAGTTCGATCTGTGTGATCCCAGGGGACGTTACAACGGGTTCGAGGACGCGCCGTTCATCATCCGGCAACAGATCGAGCACACGCGTTCGGGGGTCCGATTCCGGTGTACTCGACGTCGCTTGCGAGGCTTCATCATCCGTTGCCGTCGACCTCTCCGGTGCTGTCTGATCGGTGTTTGTCTTCGCTTTCGAGTCCGTTCTTTGCGGATCTGTGAGTTCTCCTCGTACTAGCACTACTTCTGGGGTTTAGACTGGAGCCAAGGAGATCTGGGGAGAAACATCGACGAGGTCGGTGCAACTTGTCGGGATCTGCTCAGGTTTGACGAAACTTCAGCTGAGATTCGACGCTCCAAC
>NZ_JAQFWV010000131.1:0-3852 GCF_056175805.1 Halohasta sp. A2
ACGCCGTGCGAGCGCTGGGCTGGTATCGGCAGTTCCGTGAAATTGTCCTGATGTTCGCCATCATCAACATAGAACCACTGTGTGAACCGCTGTAACCGTGACTCAGCATCTATTCAACAGAGCAGTCGAAATCACTCTGGGCCGAGTAGTGCGACGACAGCCCTTCAGTCTGATCGAGTTCAAATACGAGCGTCGACTCGGATGGCCCACCCTCATCATCAAGGATGTCTGCTTCCATCTCCCACCGATCACACAGCGGGAGTGCAGGCAGGAAGTTCGCTATTCGAATGCCGTACTTGCGTGATTTCGAAAATAGTGATGCTGCGCCATCCAGTCGTGCTTCGTAGCCATCTGCGAGGTCTGTACTCGCAACCCGGCTTCCAGTACTGTCGATTGGATAGATCCGATGCATCAGGCCGAACAACTTGACGTAGCTGAAGACCGTCGCAAACGAATCCCAGACCCGTACCCGCATCTCGGTCGCATCGTACAGCACAGCCTGTGCCAACGCGAGATTGTAGCGAGTGAGCAGCCACTCAACGCTGATCGTATCGTCTGCATAGGATTCTTCGCTGTCACCGGTGAGTCGTGTGGTTGTCGGCGAATCGTCGGTCTGGTGGTGATCATCGAAAACGAGATCTCCAAACTGTATGAGTCGCTTGTTTTCTTCCAGGTCGGCGTACATCCCTCGGTAGCATTCTTCGAGAGAAATACCGAGTCGGTCAGCAACCGTGCTGTAGACCCACAGTGGGTTAGTATCATCTGTTAACGTTGGCTGGCGCACAATCGGTTGGTTCTCATTTGCCACTACGAAGAGTTCCTGCCGGATCTTTCGCGGCTCAACTGGAGCGTAGACCTCGAACTCACACTCATCTTGGAGAAGCTTCGCCAGTCCCTGGACGATTTTGTAGTCCGTATCCTCGATAGTCAACTCGTCAATCGTGTCCTCCAAATCTCCTTTTGACTCGCCGAGATGGTCTTCAAATATGTCGATGAGTTCTGCGGCGGTCTCCCGGTACCGTTGCTCAGTAGGATCGATGAACGCCGGTCGAATCTGACCGTCAGACCGCCGAGAGCGTGCCAGATCAGCTGTCAGCACGTTAGTTCAGCCCCCGTCGACGCTGTTGAGAGACATAGGTTTCCGTCGTGTCCTCGGAGATGATCTCGTAGAGCCGGGCTGGTTGGTTGTCCTCCGTTGGACGGAGAATCCGGCCCAACCGCTGTGCATACTGCCGTTTGGATGCACTCCCCGAGAGAATGATCCCGACATTCGCAGCTGGAACGTCGATGCCTTCGTCCAGGACTTGGGATGTCGCCAGTATCGAATACTCGCCTGTGCGGAACCGTTCCAAGATCTCTGTTCGCTCATCGGTGTCAGTCTGATGGGTGATACAGGGAACGATGAACTCTTGAGAGATCTCGTAGGCGAAATCGTTGTTTGCGGTGAAGATGATCGTTCGGTCATCATAGTGTCGCTTTAGTAGATTATCGAGTGTGTCGAGTTTCTTTTCAGCTGTTCGGGCGATCTTTTCGGCTCGCTGCTTCGCAATCAGTGCTCGACGACCGTCAGGATCGTAGGACGTGCGTTTGAGAAACTCTTGGTAGCCCGTTTCTTTCCAGAGATCGAAGTCGTGACTGTCGACGTAGTCCCGGTAGATCTGATACTCCTCGTCGTATCGCTCTCGTTCATCGGATGTGAGTTCAACCTGGAGATGAAGTGTCTCGTACTCGCTGAGGTACTCGCCTGCCAACTCGTCGACTTCCTCTTTGTAAACGACGGTTCCAAGGAGATCTTCGAGTACTTCGTGTTCGCCATCGGCACGCTCGTAGGTGGCAGTTAATCCAAGGCGATACGGCGCAATCGTCATCTCAGGGATCTGTTGGTAGGTCGGGGCTGGGAGATGGTGGACTTCGTCGACAACGAGCAAGCCGAACTGGTCACCATACTCGTTGATGTACCGATATGCGGAGTCGTATGTCGTCACGGTAAGATTGCTCACGTCGTGACTTCCCCCACCGAGAACGCCGACCCCATCTGGGAGCTGGTCGCCGAACGCATTGGTGAGCGTTGCGTGCCACTGGTTCATCAGATCGATTGTCGGGACGACCACGAGCGTGCTGACACCAGCATCAGCGATAGCTTGGACAGCGAGAAACGTCTTCCCACTCCCGGTCGGCAGCACAACACTGCCACAGCGTCCGTTGTCTCGCCACGCAGCGAGAGCCTCTTGTTGGTAGTCGCGTGGTTCGATGGCTACAGACGGCGTGAAGTGGAACTCGGAGTAGTTGCGAGCGTCGTCGGTAACAGATTCGACAGTGGCTGTGGATTCAGAGAGAGTGGCCTGCCCGTCAGTTCCGTCTGCCCATTCCAGAATATCACGGTAGTGCTGTGCTCGTGCCCGATACTCGTCGACACGGTCATCCCATTCAGCAAAGGGGACCGTATCAGGAGCATCTTCGAGAAGGAGTGTTCCATCGTCGAAGGTGAGACGCATCTGAGTTGATATAGGATATGAGAGCTACTTGTCCTTGCTGGAGGAGAGTAGTAGTGAAAAAGCGTCGACGGGAAGCAGCCTAATTCATCAAGATTGCTACATTACCAACCCTCACCCGGTTGCGGATACTGTTCGACTGGCTCACCTTTCTCCTTCACCACGTCAGGGTATTCGTCACTGTCTCCGTCCTTGTTTATCTCCTTGAGAATGGCGTAGAATCGCCACTCGTCGCCGTAATCGAAGAGGTAGCAGATGCGGTCACGTTCCTCTAGATCCAACTGGCCAGCCATCTGGCCCACTGTAGTCTCGCCTGCGTTATAGACGCTCCCGCCGCGCATCAACCCGCCCGCTGACTCTTCCATCTCACGTGGGCACTTGTACTTTACATTGCTGTCTCTGTAATCCTGATCTGTTCCAAAGTACCACAGGTGATCTTGATTCAACCCGACCGAGCGGTTCAGTACAGATTGGAACTCGTTCAACGTCTGGTCGGCTCCGACAACGATATCGCGCCAGAGTGATCGGGGATCAGGGTCGAATTTGACGCGATAGCGGTATGTGGTCATAGGCCATGATTTTGGGTGGAGGTCACTGAATCTATCGCTTCAGCCAGTAGTGCCAATCAGAGACGGCCTGCTCAGTATCGTTGTCAGGGTCGACTGGCTCCAACTGTCTCAATGGAACGCCGAGTTTTCGATCCATCCACTCGACGGTTACGAACTGCTGGCTGAGTGTTGGTTCTGTCGACGACATCCCAATGACGGTGACTGTCTCACCTTTCTTCAGCGGTGACTCATTCAGTTTACCGGTACAACGCGCTTGAAAAGGAAAGGCCATCAAATCGTCGAGGTACGCGTGTCAGCCGTAGGCCTGCTCCTCGGTAGTGTAGGCATCTACCAAGATCCGCATACTCAGGCGCTCTTCACGCTCTTCTTCTTTCTCAACCATGAGCGACATACGAATACCGGAGTCAAAACGTTGGTGTCGAAGCACTCGAAGCAGGTCTAACGAGTGTGGGCATGGATCCAGTCGGTATAAGCAAATCTGAGTCAGGCGGAACAGGTCGAGTCCCTCGGGGATAATCCTGGGGCGGTTCACTAGTTATGCGAGTAGAGTCCGGGTTGAGATTTCTGGGTATGGTGTATCTCTTCCCCTACTGTGCTACTTGGCCTTCGGCTCGGGTTGTTCCTTGAGGAAGGGGGATTACCGCGCAATAACAGTTAAACTGCGGACGCTCTTATGTAGAAACGTGGAAAGTCCCTATAGCTACGGTCTACGGTCCCAAATGAGGAGATATGCCCTCCTCAGATCCAGCCTTCGGCCGGATGCTTCGCCAGCTCGTCGATCTTGGCGTGAT
>NZ_JAQFWV010000132.1:0-3851 GCF_056175805.1 Halohasta sp. A2
GACAGACGCTCGACGAGGTAGAGATCCTCTCAGGGAAGATTGATGAACTGTGGCACGACGGGTGGCGCGGATACGCGCCACTCGTCTATGACAACGAGAAGGTCGTTCCACACTCCGAAGAGTTTGTTACCGATGAAGGCGTCCACGTCAATCAAGTCGAATGCCTCTGGTCACTTGTGAATCCGTGGCTTCAGAAGTTCCGCGGCCTCTCGAAGTCGGGATTAGAGCAGTCCGTCCGAACCTACGGGTTCGTACGGACGCTAAACCTCGCCGGAGTACCATTGAGCGGACTCATTGACTGCTTTGCAGTGAACGTGTTTCGCTGAGTTATGCAAGAGCCTCATCGGTTATTCTCTTCTATACAGAGAATCGTTCAGGGTTCTGATTTGGGCTGAGTCAATGATCCGTTTCGGACGTGAGTATGTACCTCCTGAGTGTCGGGAATTGGAAGCCAATTTTATTATACTCGCCTTTGAAATCCTAGTGAATGTACGACCGGATTCTGCTTTCGACGGACGGCACAGTCGCGTCTGATCGGGCTGAAGCGCACGCATTCGACCTGGCGGCTATGCACGACGCTATCCTCCACGTACTCTACGTCGTCGACGAGGATGTCGTGACGGCCTACAGCGGTGACGAGTACGTCAACGAATCCGAAGGCCCCGAACACGGCCTTGAAGAACACGGCGAAGAAACGCTTTCGGAACTCCGGAGTCGAGCGTCGGACGCCGGTGTCGACATCGAGACAGCAATGCAACATGGTCAACCCGCCGAGACCATCGTTGCGTATGCCGATACCCAAGACATGGATTTGCTGGTACTTGGCACCAAACGCCGACCGGACGAATATCGCGCTCTACTCGGAAGTGTCACTGACCGCGTCCTTCGATTGACAACCCGGCCAGCGACCGTCGTGAAAACCGAAATCAGCGAGTAGTACACACCCAATCGCTAACGGCTATCGCCAGGTGTTGCTGGCTCCGATGACAGCGTCTCACGGACTTTCGCACAGTGAGGGCAACCCTCAGATTGGTACAGTTCGAGCATACCAACCGATAGGTCATTGTCTGGCCAGCCGTGAAATAGTCCCGACTAGCAGTGAGATCGGTGCAGTAACTGTAAAATAACTCGGTAACTACGCCGCTTACGTGCCCTCCACACACCCGATTATTAGGAGATTGATCGCTCAGGAGTAACTGCCGATGGTTGAAGCGGATTCGTCGATGTAGTCGCGGTCACCAACCGCAAAAACTCACCAACGTTTGTAAGCAGCTTGTTTTCGGCCTTCCGGAGGTGTTCTTCGTAGGTCGACTTCGAGACGTTCGTCCGCTCGGCAAGCTCCCGAAGCGACGTCCCGCGTGGTTGCCGGTAGTAGCCGTTTTCGAGGGCTAACTGGAGCGCAGCCAGTTGGCGGTCGGTGAGCGTGTCGAACAGTTGGTCGACCGGGGCCAACATACTGTGTGGAATCTGGGTCTCTTGGATCGCTGTCTTCGAGAGCAGCTCGATTTCTCGATCGTCGCGCAGATTCCCGAGTAGCGCTTGAATATCGCTCTCGTCGAAGGCAATAACGGTATAGTGTTCCCATCCCTGCCGGTAGATCGTCGGCGACTGATACAGGCAGTTGTGTTGTTCGAAGCGGTCGATCACTGACTCTTCGAACGAACACAGACAGGATTGCAGGACGACGTGGGTTCCCGTCTTGTCGGTCGACTCGTGAAGCTCAGCAAGGCGAGCTACCGGAAGATGCAGGAGAATATCGTCTGGGCGGCCGGATACAACGTCTTCGCACTCCCACTTGCAGCGGGCGTGTTGGCTCCGATAGGAATTCTGCTGTCACCTGCAGTAGGCGCACTGCTGATGTCGCTGAGTACGGTCATCGTCGCCATCAACGCCCAACTGCTCCGGCGAGTGGATCTGTCAATCCCCAAGCTTCCAGGAGTGTCATCACCCACTGACGCTCAAGTTGCAGACTGATGCGTTCGTATTGAATAAGATACAATTCCACCAAACGACTATCTAACTCAGTTGGAATTTCAACACAAATGCTCACGTTTTCTCAGCAAAGTTCCACTACAAAATTGTCAGTATCACCACGCGCGATATTGGCGTCCTCGATACGACAACAGGACTGTGCACCTCTGTATCTACTGTCGCTAGTATGGTCAAAGTACTAGAGTTCGTTTTCGAGTCGTTCTCGCCGTCGCTCGTATTCGTCGTCGGTCAGGTCGCCGCGAGCGTAGGCCGCGCGCAACTCCCCGAGAGCCGGATCCGACTCACCTTGGTCGGAGCCACGGAGCACTCTGTGACATCCTCCCCGTCGTGAACGACGGGGCTTCCCGTACCGCAGTTGGGATATTTGCCGGTCTACGACACGACGTGTTCTCGCGGGGCGAACGCCCCACTTTCTGAATCGAACAAGTATGTCGATGGCTGTGCCACACAGCCGTTACTCCTATCCTCGCCGTGAGGACTCGGAGTTATCTTCTGACGCATGTTCTCCGCCCCGTTGCAATCCGCGTTGGCTACCAACTCACAGGACTGGCAAACGTACAACCCACGGTGCTTCCGGTTCCTTTTCGTATCATCACCACACCGTGAACAGGTCTTTGAGGTGTTCCACTCGTTTTCTTTCAGCACTTCGACACCACGAATCTCGCCTTTGTAGTTGAGGTACTGGTAGATGCGGTCAAACGCCCACGTATGGAGTTTCTTGTTGCCGGTCTTGCCCCAATCGGACTCACGCACGTCTTCGGGCCAACTCACCGCGAGCGTGCCAACACCGCGTTTGACACACTCAGTGATGATGGCGTTCGTCAGCGTGTGGTAGAAGTGAGTCTCGCGGTCAGCGAGTTTCCGACGTGCCCACATCGACTTCTCCGATGGTCCGTTCTCACCTTCCGTGTCGTACTCAGCACGAGTGAAGTAGTGCTTGTCCTGTTTGAGCGATTTACCGGGGTAGAGAACGTATTCGTCGGGGAAGGCGACGGTGGCGATGTTCTTGATGCCGAGGTCGATGCCTGCCACATCATCGCCTGCGGAATCGAGTGTTTCGAGTTCGACTTTGCAGACGAAGTGCAGTTCCCATTCGTCGCCGTTCCAGACGGCTCGAACGTTCTGAACCTTGTTGACTTCCGAGAGGTCAACATCTGGTTGAGTCTGGTACTCGCAGAGCAGGAAGTCCGACCAATACTCTTTGAGGTTTGATCCTTTCGAGAGTCGGACGCGGTTGTTCCCGGGGTCGTGTTTGAACCCGTCTTCTTTGAACGTGACCGTGGAACGTGGTCGAGTGTCGCCGTGTTTGCGGTATCCGGGCGGATTCGCCTCGTCGTACTTGTGTCGCAGGTCAAACCACGACTGGAAAGCGTCGGAAAGTTCTTCAATGACTTTCTGACTGGATTGTGCGTTCAAGTCTTTCCAGCACGACTGATTCTTCATATACGATTTGAGCGAGCCTTCGTCTGGTATTTCACCGATTTCGTTCCAGATGCGGTCGGTTATCCATCGTGCGACGTTCCATATTTTCGAGGCGGAGTCTCCGAGCGAGTCGAGGCCATCGCAGACCTGCCGGTGGTTCTGGATGGAACCCACGTAGGTGCGAGTGACCTCAATCGCCATACATAGCCTATGTAGTCAAACCTACTTAATGGTGTGGATTACCGTTGAATATCCCGACCGTCATCGTCGGTGGATTGCGTAGGTGATGTCGGATTCACTCCCGTCGTAAACAGTAGTTGCCGAACCTAGGTGAGACTCTTGACGCTGGGCTGCGTTGTTCGAAAGATGGTTGAGACGGCTGAGGCAAGACAGGTCTGTCGTGCGGCTTCGACGTTGCTGTTCCCGGAACTGGATTT
>NZ_JAQFWV010000133.1:0-3638 GCF_056175805.1 Halohasta sp. A2
GCCGCCGACAGCGACTGTCTGCCGGTAGAACTCCCAGCCACCGTCTTGCTGGAGGCTAGCCAGCCACCGCAGACACAGATTCAGCACCTATTGGAGAAGATCGGGAGGTTCTCGATGTGATCGACTGAGTTTTCGAAAAACCGATCAACCCTGTGAAATAACTATGTCGAGGGCTCGACTGATACCGGTCATCGTCGGTCATCGTACATCATAGAGAGAAATTCCCGTTCGGTCGTCCGGAGGTGACGGCTCACTGTCGGCTGTGCAATTCCAAGGATATCGGCCAACTCCCCGGCGTTCGTCTCCCGTGGCCATTCGAAGAACCCGGCGTAGTATGCCGTCTGTAACACCTCTCTTTGTCGCTCTGTCAGCTGATTTTTGTACTCCGCTTCGAACTGTTTGGCGGTCTGTATCGGCTCGTCGTACTCCCGTCGAGCAACCAACTCGACAGCGCCGAGGCAATCTTCAAGAACGGTCTCGAACCCCCGGGGATCTGTGGTCCGTGGGATTCGGATGACGATCCGTGTCGTCTCCGGGCTTGCCGTGGCATTCTGGACCATCCCACCACGCTGGAGCAGTTGCGACCAGACAGTCGAGGCTTCAAGAACGCATTCGAAGAAACACTCATGTCGACGGTCGGTCAACAGTCGAATCTCGGTCACCGACGACTGGTCTTCGGCCCATTCCAAAACCTCGGTTGGGTTCGCGCCGCTGGTAGCAAAAAACATGGTCGTCTTTCCATCGGGGCGCTCGATGAGGTTTTCGAGCCTGAACACACTGCCAACGTCAGTCGCCAGCGAAAACATCGACGCCGAGCGGTCCTGGACCGAAAATACGAGTTCGGTCGACTGTTCGCTCACGAACGACTGTCTCCGCTCGTCGGCGTTCAGCGCGTAGCCGACGATCCCGCCGAGTTCCTGGAGTACCGACACCTCCAACGAATCAAATGTATCGGCTTCCGAGGCAAACACGGAGACGGTTCCATACAGCGTCCCCTGGTAGATGACCGGAATCGAAATGTATGCACGGTAGCCGTGCTGAATCGCGGCTTCACGCCATGGTTCGAATGGAGGGTCCAACTGGAGTGCATTGTCGACTTGTGGCGCCCGTTCGTGGAGTGCGCGACCGACCACGGGATGGTCGGTCGGCTCGTCAACATGCGGCAGTTCGAACGCATCGAGCGACGAGCCGTCGGCCCCGGCGGCAGCTTTCGGAACCACCTCGCCCGCCGCATCGCGTGCGCCGAACCACGCGAACTGGTAGGGCGGAAACGTGACGAGCCGCTCGCAGACAGTCCGAAATATCTCCGCTCGGCTCTCGGCCTCGGTCAGCCCGCTCGTTAGTTCGCGGGTAACCTCGCTCAGTCGCCGCATCCGATCCAGCGACTTCGACTGTTGGTCCAACTGCGTCTGTTTCTGTCGGACCGTCCGCTCGCGGTCGACAGCCTCTCTGGCCGCCAGGGTCGCTGCGACCAGTATCGTTACGATGTCGAACTCCGTTTCAGTGAAGCTATCGGGTTCTGTCGCGCCGACAATGAAGACGCCGTATGAGCCGATTGGGAGCAACATGGCGCTTCGAAGCGATGTTTCGTCGCTGTCGATCCGGTCGTATGCTGAGACGTCCGAGACGAGTTCTCCCTCCTGTCGAGAGAAGATCCGCCAGGGAAACGACCACTCCGTACTGAACAGCTGTGGGCCGTTCGTCAGCGCCTCGGCTTCCGGTGTCCATTCGGCTGGTTCGAGTCGACCGGCCTCGTCGTCGTACGCTTCAACCACCGTTATCGAGTGGTCGAACACGGTTCGGGCCGTCTCCACCGCCTGCGTATAGATCTCGGTTGGTGACTCAGCCGTTACCAGCTCCTGGAGGCGGTCGCTCAGTTCGGCAAGGCTGTACGAATACCCGTTCTCGTCGGCCGACGCGGAAATAACTGCGAGTATATACTGCTCGCCATCCAGCTCACAGCGATTCATCACGAGTTGTCGCGCTAACGCAGTTCCGTCACGGTGGCGCCCAGTCACTCGACATCCGGTGCGACCGCCGCCTTCGGCTACCGTCTGGAGTACGTCGACGATATCGGTCGGCGGCGGAGCGTCCGTATCGGTCGGCGGCGGAGCGTCTTTGTGCGCTGCAAACAGCATGCTGAACGGCTTGTCGACGATCTCCGCCGGTGAGTAGCCGAACAGTCGCTCGACAGCTGCGTTCACATACAGGACGCTCCCATCCGTCGACAGGACGACGATTCCAGCCGGGAGCTCTTCGAGGATCGTTTCGAACGAATACGTCGCATCCGACGGAACTGAACCCATTGCAGGGAGTCCGCTGTCAATGGGTTTGTATTTTTATTCGGTTGAAAAGGTCTTTTCTGAAGGCTGTTCGTCTAGCCTCCAGCGTTCAGTGTATTGCGTCCACGGCCCAGCGACTGTCGACAGGCGTCTCTCCCCCAAGAGACACGGCTGCGGCTAGTCCGCTGTTTCGACCGTGCTGTGTCCCCTGATGCGTTCTGGGAGGACGGAGAAATCGAGTTCATCGATCTCCGGTCCCCGGAAGTAGACGATCAGCGACCACATCGTCCCGGCAGCAAACGATCCGAACGCCGAGAAATCCATCCCCAGACTCAGAAAGGTAACCGAGTAGACGATCCCGATTACCACTGATGGAACGCTTGTCGCCCATGGGATACACGCCCGTGCGTTGCGAATCGTCGGGATCAAAAACCCCACCGACAGCAGACTGCCCATCAGGAATATCATATCTTGCCACGCCATTATCTGTCCCCCTCCGCCCGGATTGGTTTCGTCCCCATTTCAGACATTGCAACTGACAGCAGTCCCTATTCACGGATAGGCAAACTGGACATACTACTAGCCCCACACGCAATGGCAGGGGCTAGTGTGATACCGGCCATATTATTCATGACTGTTAGGCTTGGTCGACAACACAAAAATTGGGTATCGTCGACGGCAATTACAGTGAACTACTCCACCGTACTCGCTCATGGCTGACGCCGTTCGCTCGGTGAGGGTGGGGCTTCCTGTATGTGTCATCTGTTATATGTAGCAAAAAAGATTTATTTATTTACTGATTGTTCCATTTGATATTCGTTTATCCCGAATAGAGATACGTTCATTCACCCCACTACACCAAGAGAATATTATAAAATGATTTACATAACTGGGTGCAGTGTCATGCGTATGAAAAGTCAAGAACTCAGACAGATTCATGCGTTGCTGTACGAAGTACGGAAACACCTCTGTAACGAGAATACGGCCCCATCAGATACGTTTGTGAACTACGATTCGCAATCAATCCGTCCGTCACATGTACACCAATCCAAAGCAGCCCACGAGCACGGAATCGAACTTCTGTTAGATGGAATCGGGCGTACGCTTCGGGCAGACCCACCACCGGAACCATCCGTCGCACTAACCGTCCCACAGTAAGTATGACCCCTACTAACGAGAAGAGCACGTGGCAGAATAGTGTTAGTTGTGTAGTGATTAGAGAATCCGACGAGGCTCTTGCATAACTCAGCGAAACACGTTCACTGCAAAGCAGTCAATAAGCCCGCTCAACGGTACTCTGGCGAGGTTTAGCGTCCGTACGAACCCGTAGGTTCGGACGGACTGTTCAAGTCCGGG